>CAYZFV010000359.1:0-6704 GCA_964477765.1 uncultured Candidatus Kuenenia sp. | reverse complement strand
ACAACTACGGAATCGAGGGGCCCACCAAACGGGCCGACATCGAGTCGCTCCGGGCGCGGCAGATTCGCAACATGCTCGCCACGCTGCTACTGAGCCAGGGAGTGCCGATGCTGCTGTCGGGCGATGAGTGCCGGCGAACGCAGCAGGGCAACAACAATGCCTACTGCCAAGACAACGCCATCTCGTGGTTTGACTGGACCTTGGTCGAGTCCAATAAGGATCTCGTGCAGTTTGTGCGGGAATTGATCCGCCTCCGCCTTGACAACCCGACGCTTCGGCGGCGGTCATTCCTGGAAGGCGGCCGTTCGACAGACGGCATCCTGCCGGACGTCGAGTGGTACTCGCCGGAAAACGCGCATGTTGATTGGTACGCCGCCGATGCCAGTCTCACCTGTTTCTTCGGGGCCCCGTCTCACGCGAAACTCCACGACGCGGCCGACTTGTCGGCGGGCGGCATCGAGGGGACACCGCGGCATGTGCTCATTTTCTGCCACGCCGGTGGCCTGCCCCGCACCTTTCATGTGCCGCAGTCGCCGCTGATCGCCGAGTTGCCGTGGCGGGTCTTCGTGGACACGGGAAAGCGGTCACCCCATGACATCTATCCCGGCGGCACGGGGCCGCTGGTCAACGTCTCCAAGCCGCTCCAACTTCCCGAGCGGTCGCTGGTGTGCTTCGTGGCCGATGTGGTGACCCCCCGTCCGCAGCCTCGGTTATCGGGGCCCGTGTCAGGGCCTACCGGCTGACTTCTTCGACGGAAAGTCCTTGCCCCTTTTGGGAGTGGACGACTATTCTTCTTTTCCAGAGTGTGTTCCGGGGCGTGAAAGCCAGTTCGGAAAAGTTTTCGTTTGGAGGCGTGACGCGGTGTTCATGAATCACATCACTCGATGGATGGCGGTGACCGGTGTCATTTTTGTGGTCGCTGGTTTGTCCAGCGTGGCGGCAGCTCAGCCTGGACTGGGCGGCGGTGGCGGCGGCAATGCCAAGTCTGGTGGTGGTGGTGGCGGGACGCCGGCCGGCGTGACGAAGACCAACGAGGCCGGTGCCGGACAATCGTCCGATTCGGCCTCCGGTGTTTCTGGCACCCTCGGCAATCAGGGCAACGACAAAGACGTCGGAAACGCCGGGGGCAATCGGCCCCAGAAGCCGGGCGGCACTCAGCAGAAGGACCCTGGTCCCGCGAAGAAAGAGGCCGATCCAGCGAAGTCCGATGCGCCGAAGCAACCAGCCGCCCCAGAGAAGTCGGAGGCTCCAACGACATCAGACGTCCCCAAGCAGCCACGCGGGCCGTCAAGCCCCGCCGCTCCCTCGACTCCCGAAGCACCGAAGGTGCCGTCTGTCCCAAACCAACCCTCGGCGCCAACCGGCCCGGCCGGCAGCCCGGAGATGAAAAAGGTTCCCGGTGGGCCATCGAGTCCGTCCGCTCCTTCCAGCGCCTCGCCACCCTCGCGACCGACCGTTCCGAACGCGCCGAGCACTCCGTCGGTTCCGGCCGCGCCGAGCGCGCCGTCCGTCCCGGCCGGGCCGGGAGTTCCGCGTGGACCTGGCGTATCCGATATGCCGGGAACCGCCGACAAGCCCCGTGCGTCGGCTGACCCGAGCCCTTTGCAGAAAGCTCCAGGGAGTGGCACGGCAACGCCGGTCGGACCCAAAAGTGTGCTGAACAACGCGGAGCCTTCGCCGCCGGTTGCAGTGCCGAAGGCCTCGACGTCCGACGTCCTCGGAAACGCCAACCAAGTCCATGGTTCAGTGACGGATGAGTCGGCTGAGTCCGCCGCGGCTGTCGAAGGCCCCATCGTCGAGGAGTCGGTCTATCCCTGCCCGAGTTGTGAGCCGGCGCGGAAGCGCACTCGGGTGCGTCGTTGGATTCGGAGGTGACGAAATGATGACTCGTTCTACTGACATTCTGTTTTTTGGGGGCGTGTCAGTCTGCCTTGCTGCGGCGGGGTGCGCTCCGGCAAAGACGCCGCAGCCGAAGCCGGCGGCTGCGGCGGCCCATGAGTCGCATGACCATGGTGACCATGATCATGGGCATGATCACGGCGAGCACACCGCCCACGACACGCTCGCAGGAGCTTTGGCTGAACTGGAGAAGATCTGCGCAAGCGTGAAGAAGGAACTCGGCGCGAGAAACCTCGATGAGGCTGATGGCCATGTGCATATGGTCGGTCACCTCGTGGACGACATGCACCGACTCGTGGGCTCGGCGAAGCTGAGCGAGAACGCCAAGGCGGCGGCAACGAAGGCGCTCGATGAAATCTTCGAGGCTTTCGACAAGCTCGATACGGCCCTCCATTCACCGGACGAGAAGGTGAGGGAGGCGATCGACTATCTCGAGCACGAGCCGCGGATCCAGGCGGCGATCGGAGAACTCAAGAAGGCGGCCGCAGCCGTGGAGGCAGGGATCGTCAAGGCGGCCGAGACCGTGGAGGCGGCTGCCGAGACGGTGAAAGAATCTGTGGAGGGAGCCGATGCCAAGGAATGAGGGAGCGATCATGAACAGTCGACGTACGCTGACAGTGACCCTCGTGATGCTCGCGTGCTCGATGCCTTCGTTGGCGTCGGGCCTGGAGGCGGTCGATGCTGCGGCGGTGCGGCAGCAATTGGTGCTCGGGGCGGAGCCGGCCGGTGCACTCACCCCGACCGTCGCCCGGCAGCAGCTTCTTAAGGCCCCGGCGAACGCGCCGCAGCCACTCGTGGTTGCCGGCCGGCTGGGGGCGAAGGGCATGGAGCCGTTTTTGGAAAACAAGGCGTCGTTTGTGCTGGTGGAAATCCCGGCCGACGACCATGCCAAGAAGCCGGGGCACGACGCCGACAATTGCCCGTTTTGCAAGAAGCGACAGGCCAATGCCCCCATGGTGGCGGTGCAGTTTCTCGGGGCCGACGGCAAGGTGATCCCGATCGATTCGCGGCAACTCTTCGGTATCGCGAAGGGAAATGAAGTCGTCGTGAAAGGCACTGCTGTGTTTGACCCGAAGCTCGCTCTGCCGATCGTGCAGTTCACGGCCGACGGCATCTTCGTTCGCGGCCAGAAGTAGGACAGGCTTCAGCCCGTCACCGAAACACCTCATGCCGATCGCCTTCAAGGAATGGGCCGCCATCTGTCGGGCGCTGGCTTCCGGCCGGCAAGACGTGATTCTCCGCAAGGGCGGGATCGTGGAGCCGAACGGCACGTTTGCGGTCGATCATCATCGATTCCTGTTGCTGCCGACGTTCCTTCACCAATCGGCCGAGCAGCTGATCCCCGAGGCCCGTGATCTGCTCGACGGAATCGACGCCGATCGTCCTCCCGAGGGGAGTGTCGTGTTGATGCACGAGGCCGAGGTGCTCCGGGCGACGCGGACGACCTCTCTTGAGGCGTTGGATTCCTTTCGGAGCCGTCACGTCTGGGCCGACGCGGTCGTGGCGGAGCGGTTCCACCGCTGGAAGGATGAGCTGCACGTGTTGGAAGTGGCCGTTACTCGCCTCGCGGAGCCGCTCGTCTTCCCCTGGCACGACGATTATGGCGGCTGCAAGTCGTGGGTGAGCCTCCACGCGGTACACTCCTGACGCTGCCGCCAGGATCTTCGGGCATGATGCCGCTGCTTGCTCAGGGTGACCTCACCACGCTCAACCTCTCCTCGGGGGCGGTGCGGCTATTGGGGGCGGCGCTGATCGGTTACGTGCTCTTTCTGCTCGCCATCAGCATCTACGCCAGTCGCCGCGTCGAGAACGAGGCAGACTATCTCGTGGCCGGCCGGCGGCTACCGCTCTTCCTGGCGTGGGGCACGCTCATCGCCACGTGGTTTGGCGCGGCGACGATGTTTGCGGCGGCCGGGGCGGCCCGAGATGAGGGGCTGTTGGGCGTGGTGCTCGACCCCTTTGCCTGCGCCGGCACGCTCGTGCTCTCGGGGATTTTCTTTGCCCGGCCGCTGTGGCGGATGGAACTCTTCACGATGGCCGACTTCTACCGTCGGCGGTACGGACCCGCGGCGGAGATCGTCGGTGCCTGCATCCAGGTGCCGGCCTACTTTTCCTGGGTGGCGCTGCAATACACCGCCCTCGCCCGGATTCTCGAACTCTATTTTGAGATCCCGCTCGCGGCCGGCATCGTGCTGGTGGCTGTCATCACGCTGGTCTACACGCTCGTCGGCGGAATGTGGTCGGTTACGCTCACCGACACGGTGCAGATCGTGATTGCGTTGGTCGGGCTTGTCGTGCTGCTGGTGGCGACGCTCTCCGATCCACGGCTGGGCGACGGCGACCCGGTGCGCGGTTTCATGACCGTGTTTGAGCAGGTGGCGAGGACCCATCCGGATCATCTGCGGCTCGTGCCCGCCGAGATGTCACTGGCGGTGGTGCTCGGCTGGCTCGGCGCCTGGGCCACGGGTCTGTTTGGCAATATCCCCGGGCAGGACCTGCAGCAGCGGGCGTTTTCGGCCAAGAGTGCCGACACGGCGATGTATGCCTGCATCCTGGCCGGCGTGCTCTACATGCTCTTCGGCATGATCCCCGTCACGCTCGGCCTGGCGTCACTCGTCACCCACCCCAACGCCTCGATCGATCCGGTCGGCTTTCTCGCCGGTGAATATCTCTCAACCGGCATGCTGGTCGTGTTCGTGGTGGCGGTCGTGTCGATGGTGGTCTCGACGGCGACGAGTGCCGTGCTGGCCCCGGCCACGATCCTGGGCCACAACCTGCTGGCCAGGGTGCCGGCATTTGCCGGCCGGCCACTGATTCGGGATCGGCTGTGTGTGGTGCTCGTGTCACTCGGTGGCATCGCGCTGGCCATGTGGGGCAAGTCATTGATGGAGCTGCTCGACGTAGCGCTTTCGATCCAACTGGTCGCCCTCTTCGTGCCGGTGCTGATGGGGATCTATGGCCGGCCGCGCGGGCCGCTGCCGGCTGTGCTCTCGATGCTGCTGGGCTTCGGGGCGTGGCTGGTGGCCTTCGCCATCGAGCATCTCGACGGCCGGCTTCCCGAGCCATCCGTGGCCGCGGTCACGACGGTGCCGGCTGATTTTTGGGGCCTCGGCTTTGCGGTCGCGGGCTACGGTCTCGGCCAGGCTCTGTCGCGACAGCCATCTGTACGCATCCAGCAGGAGATTTCCTCATGATCAGCCTTCGAGCGGCTGTGGTTGTTGCCGTGCTGGCCGGTTTGCCATGCGGGGCGGCGGAGCCGGGGCCCCAGGGCCGCCTGACCAAAGACGTTTTGAAGGCGAGCCGCTTGTTCCCCGGAGCGACGCACGAGTATCAGGTGTACGTGCCCGCCCAGTAGGGGGCATTTGTGCCTTCACGGCGGCGTGGCAGCGGCCCGACCAGTTCGGCAAGGTGATGAGCCACATCGGCAGCTTTACGAACATCCGTGGCGGCGATATCTACCCTGCCCTGATCCGCAAGACCGAGCCCAAGCCGCTTCGCGTCTATCTCGAGGATGCGAGTGGCGATCTCGACAACCTGCACGGCAGCTGGCCGCTGGCCAATCAGGAGATGGCGGCGGCGCTCGAGTTCATGGGTAATGACGTGCGGTTCGACTATGCCGAAGGGTTTGGGCACAACGGCAAGCACGGCGGCGAGCGGTTCAGCGATGCGCTGCGGTGGCTCTGGCGCACCGAGCCTCACGAGGCGGTGTTTGACGCATCGACTCCGCTGGGCGGCGATCGCCCCCTCCGGCGGCAGCTGATTTCCGGTGAGGGGTGGAGCGTCGTGGCTGATGGCCTGGGCTTTGCCGACGCTCCCTGCACCGACGACGCGGGAAATTTTTATTTCTGCGACATGAAAGCGCCGGCCGTGTATCGGATGTCGGTGCCCGACGGCGGGCGAGAGACGCTGGCCAGTGAGGCGGTCAGTGGCCTCGAGTTTGGGCCCGACGGCCGGCTCTACGGTTGCCAAGGGGGCAAGCAGCGGATGATCGCGATCGACGTGGCGACCGGGAAGGTCGAGACCATCGCGGCCGGTGTCATTCCCAACGATCTCGCCATCACCGCGGACGGCTTCCTGTTTTTCACCGACACGAAGGCGGGCGAGGTGAAGCGCATCACGCTCGCGAGTGGTGAAGTCACGGTCGCGGCGCAGGGTCTGGCCGGGCCCAACGGCATCGTGTTGTCCAATGATGGCGGCACCCTTGCCGTCTCGGAGTATCGGGGAGAACGCGTCTGGACGTTTCGAATCAATCCCGACGGATCACTCGATGCGGGGATGCCGACGATGACCCTCCGGCGGGACGATGGGCCTGAGGCCCGCGGGGATGGCATGGCGGTCGATGCGGCAGACCGCTCTTACCTGACGAGCGCCGTGGGGATCCAGGTCTTCGACCCCACGGGCAGGCTCTCCGGCGTCATGGCGACACCGAATCCGGCAAAGCCGCTGACGAGCTGCATCCTGGCCGGGCCCGGCCACGACTATCTCTATGTCACCAACGGCGACACGATTTTCCGCCGCCGGCTGAAGATCGATTGAGGGCTTCCCATCGGGCCGGCAACCGGCGTTCAATGGCGGCCGGTGATGCCTTCGACCATCCGCATGATGCCGAGCGGGTTGCCGTCTTTGAGGGCGTCGGGCAGGAGCGACTGGGGCACGTCCTGATAGCAGACGGGGCGGATGAACCGTTCGAGCGCGGCGGTCCCGACGCTCGTAAACCGGGCGTCGCTCGTGGCGGGCCACGGCCCCCCCTGCTGCATGGCATGGCCGACTTCGACGCCCGCCGCGACCAGTCCTTCTGGGACGAG
>CAYZFV010000358.1:0-7998 GCA_964477765.1 uncultured Candidatus Kuenenia sp. | reverse complement strand
ACGCCGGTCGACAACTACTCGGGGCTCGTGCGGCTGCGAGCCGACGTGATCCGTCAGGTCGACCGGAGCCGCTTCGTGGCCCAGCGAACCGGCCTCACCTCGAGCCGCCTCGGCGTGCCGACCTGGGAATTTCGCTCCCGTGAACTGCAGTTTACGGACGAGCAGGTGCCGGTGCCGGGGCCGTTTGGGGAGCCGGTGATCGATCCGGTCACGGGGGAGCCGGCGGTGGCCCACGAGCAGTTCATCACCAGCCGCGGCAACACCGTCACGCTCGGCGGTGTGCCCGTGCTCTGGTGGCCGGTGCTCGCGACCAATGCCCAGAAGCCGACGTTCTACATCAACAATGCCCAGGTGAAGAACGATCAGATCTTCGGCACGCAAGTGCTCACCAGCTGGGACGTGTTTCAGGTGTTCGGCGTGCAGCGACCGCCGACGGGCGTCGACTGGGATTTCGACGTCGACTATTTGAGCCTCCGCGGGCCCGGCTTCGGCACCTCCCTCCTCTACAACAGGTCTGAATTTCTCGGGCTCCAGACGCCGGCCAACGGCATCGCCGACGCCTGGTTCGTGGTTGATCGCGGCATCGACAACCTCGGCCTCTTCCGCCGCGATTTCATCTACCCTGGCTATCCGAGCGACACCTTCCGGGGCCGGGCCTTCTGGCGGCACCGCCAGGATCTCGGCGGCACGACCGAGAGCTTCTTTGGCGGCTGGCAGGCCCGCAGCACCGTGGGCTGGATCAGCGACTACAACTTCCTCGAGGAATACTACGAGGCGGAATGGGAGGAAGGCTACGAGCAGCGGACATGGAGCGATCTGCGGCGGCCGGTCGACAACCGGGAGCTGCGGCTCCTGACAAGCATCCGCGTGAATCCCTTCCTGACGCAGAGCGAATGGTGGCCGCGGCTCGACCACTACACCTTCGGGCAGCCGCTCATCCGTGACGCCATCACCTGGTACGAGCACTCGGGCGTGTCGTATGTGCAGCAGGCACTCCCGGCGCCTCCCATCGCCGGCCAGGGGCTCGAGTATTTCACCTTGCTGCCCTACGAAAACCAGGTGATCGGCGAACGGCTGGCGACGCGGCATGAGCTCGACCTCCCCTTCCAGGCCGGGGCGGTGAAGATCGTGCCTTACGCCCTCGGCGAACTGGCCCACTGGGGGCAGGACCTCGCCCAGCAGCCGATCGACCGGGCTTACGGCCAGGTGGGCATTCGCTCGAGCCTGCCGATGTGGCGGGTCGACAACGACTTCGAAAGCCAGATGTGGAACGTCCACGGCCTGGCCCACAAGGTGGTTTTTGAGGCCGAGTTCTCCTATGCCGATGCGACGCAGAGCATCGATCAATTTCCGCTCTACGATCAGATCGACGACGACACGATCAACCAGTATCGCCGCAACATCCCCTACTGGGATTTCGGGGCCGTGCCCGGCCAGGCCACCCCGCTGGCGGCCCCCTTCATTTTCGGCCCCGACAATAAATACGACCCCCGCACCTACGCGATCCGCCGCGGCATCGGCGGCTCCGTCACCGGCCCGACCGAACTGGTCAACGACCTCACGGCCTTCCGGCTCGGCGCCCACCAGCGATGGCAGACCAAGCGGGGCCCGATGGGCAATCGGCGGATCATCGACTGGATCACGCTCGATATCGACGGCGAACTCTTCCCGGTCACGAGCCAGAACTTCGGCCAGGTGCTGGGCCTGTGGCAGTATGACTTCCGCTGGCACGTCGGCGACCGCACGACGATTCTCTCGACGGCCGATGTCGATTTCTTCACCGGGGGGCAGCAGCTCTACACGGTGGGTGCCTTCCTCAACCGCACGCCGCGAGGCAGTTTCTATATCGGGTTCAACGAATTCGGCGGGCCGATCAGCGCGAGCGTGCTCAGCGGCTCCTACACCTATCGCATGAGCCCCAAGTGGGCGAGTTCGTTTGGCACCGCCATCGACCTCACCGGCCGCAACATCGGCCAGCAGTTCCAGCTCGTGCGGATCGGCGAGTCGTTCCTGATGACGTTTGGATTCAACGTCGACTACAGCCGCAACAACGTCGGCGTGACGTTCAATCTCGAGCCGCGGTTCCTGTCGCGGACCCAGTTTGCCAGCCGCACCGGTCTCGATGTGCCGATGGCCGGCGCCTACGGCCTCGAGTAGGACAGGCTTCAGCCTGTCGTGATCGGGCGGGAGAGCGGATATACTCCGCACCTGATTCGAGCCCGTCACTTTCTCTGGAAGGCCTCTTGATGTCGCAGAAAGCACCTCACGATCCCGTGGCCCGCGACCGCGCGATTCTGGCGGAGGCTCAGGCTCGGGGGCCGCTGGCGGCCCTCGGGGCGTTTCTCAAACTGTCGGGGCCCGGCTGGCTTCAGTCGGCGATCACGCTCGGTGGTGGCTCGCTGGCCGGATCACTCTACATGGGCGTGATCGGCGGCTATGAAATCCTCTGGCTGCAGCCGTTGATGATGATCCTCGGCGTGGTGATGCTCTCGGCGATCGCCTATGTCACGCTCTCCACGGGCGAGAAGCCGTTTGGCGCCATCAATCAGCACGTCAATCCCGTGCTTGGCTGGGGCTGGCTGTTGGCGGCGATGATGGCCAACCTCGTGTGGGCGATGCCGCAGTTTTCCCTCGGCACGGCGGCCCTCCAGCAAAACCTGTTTCCCGAAGTGCCTTGGCTGGCCGGTCGGCAGGGGGAATGGGCCTGCGCCGCGATTCTGTTCGTCCTCTCGGGATGTGTCGTCTGGTTCTACGATTCCGGCGGCTGGGGCGTGCGGGTGTTTGAATGGATCCTCAAGGCGATGGTGGGGATCGTGGTGCTGAGCTTTTTCGGGGTCGTCGCCGCCATGGCGGCCACAGGCTCGCTCGACTGGGGGCGGATCGCGGCCGGCTTCGTGCCCGACGTGTCGCTCCTCTGGCGGCCGGCAACCGACCTGCAGGCCTTCATCGCACGTTCTGCCACACCCGACTACTGGACCAATACGATCCTCGCCACCCAGCGGGAGGTGATGATCGCGGCAGCTGCCACCGCCGTGGGCATCAACATGACGTTTTTGCTGCCCTATTCGATGCTCCGCAAGGGCTGGGACCGGACGTTTCGTGGGCTGGCCGTCTTCGATCTCTCGACGGGCCTGTTTATCCCCTTCGTGCTGGCGACAAGCTGCGTGGTGATCGCGGCGGTCAGCCAGTTTCACGGCCGTGTCAACTCGGAGATGATCGCCCGGCCGGCCGCGGAAGCGACCGGTCAGTATCGTGGCAACCTGGAAAAGCGACTGCAGGCAGAACTGGGCGCCGAGACGTTTGCCGCCCTGTCTCCCGCCGACGTCGATGAGCGGCTCGACGCCTTGCCCGAGGCCGACCGGCAGCTGGCCGCGATGCTGGTGAAGCGGGACGCCTCCGACCTCGCGCGGGCCCTCGAAAATCTCTTCGGGAAGGGAGGCCTCACGCAGAAGATTTTCGGTGTCGGTGTGCTCGGGATGGCGATCTCCACGATCATCATCCTGATGGTGATCAACGGATTCTGCGTGACCGAGATGCTCGGCGCGTCAGCCGGGGGCATGCTGCACCGGCTGGGAGCCTTTCTGCCGGGCATCACCGGGGCACTCGGATTCCTCTATCTGTGGAGCAATGCCGACGCCAAGTTTTGGCTCGCCGTGCCGACAAGCAACTTCGGCATGGTGCTGCTGCCGATCGCCTATGTGACGTTTTTCCTGATGATGAACAGCCGTGCCCTGCTGGGGGATGCGCTGCCGAGAGGGATCCCGCGGGTGCTGGCCAATCTGGCGATGCTCGTGGCGATCACGGTGGCGAGCGTCGGCGCCGGCATGAGTATCTGGGCCAACGTCCGCTGGGTCGGCGTGGCGGCCGCCGCCGCCTTCGCCGCGATCGTGGTGGCCGTCGGGATGCTACGCAAGCGGTAGCGTCGCCGGTTCTTCGGTCGGCGTTTTTGGCGTTGGAGCGAAGGGCCGCCAGAGCAGAAACACCGCTGCCAGCAGGGCATAGGCGGCGGCCATTTCAATCGGGCCCCGGCCGGAGGCCTCGGCGGGCAACTCACCGATGGCCCAGGGCATCAGGAGCCTGCCATCAGGAAACGGGGAATGAATCGCTCCGCAGATGGCCAGCCCCGCCGCGGCCGTGCACCATCCGGCCGCGGCACCGAGCTTGCGATCGATCAGCGCCGTGACGAGCCCGGCCCAGAGAAGGCTCGTGAGGATGAACCCCGACGAAAGGATGCGCATCGAGAAGAGGTCGCGGGCCAAGGGGCCTGTCGGCACGGCGCCGGCGGCGATCAGCTTGTCGGCATGGAGCGTGACAAGCGCCGCCAACGCCGGCACGCAGGCGATCGCCACGGCCGGATAATGCCGCTGCGGAGTGGCATGGAAACTCTGGGCCGTGATTTCCAGGCCGATGAAGACGAGGATCGGGAGAATTGCCGGGCCGGGGATCGCCTCGTAGAGATAGGCGAACGTGCCGGTCAGGCCCACCGTGCCGATCATGGCGGCCGTGGCCAGAGTGTAGGCGGCGCGGCCACCCATCGCCTTGTAGGCGGGATGGCCGATGTAGGGCGTGGTCTGGATCACGCCGCCACACAGCCCGGCGATGATCGTGGCCACGCCCTCGACACCGATGATCCTCCCGGTGTCGTATTCGTCGCCGGCTGCCGCGGCGCTTTCCGTGCAGTCGATGCCTCCCACCACCGTGCCCAAGGCGAAGGGAATGACGATCGGCAGATACTTGAGCGTGTCGTTCCAGGCCGCCAGCCATTCCAGCCGTACCGCGGAGAGCCAGGCCGTGGGCCACAACGCGGCGGCGGGATCGATCGCCGCATGGACGGCAACAGTGGGAATCCAGCCGGTGCGGGTGCCGATCGCCTGGATCACGATGCCAACCAGGAGCGCCGCCAGCGCTCCGGGGATCCGGAAGGGGAAGGGAATTCGTGCGGTGAGCGTGGCCAGGACGATCCCCAACGAGACCAGCCCGACCAGCGGCATCCCGATGATTTCCAGCAGGGGCAGAAACGAGATCAATGCCAACGCGATCGCGGCGAGGCTGCCGAGCAGGCCGGCGCGCGGTACGATCCGGCGAATTGGTCCGGCGACCAGCGAACAGGCCAGCTTGAAGAATCCGCTCAGCACGATGGCGCACATCCCGATATGCCAGGCATGACGGGCGGCCGCCTCGGCATCGAGCCCCGTGGCGACCGCTTCGCTGAACGCCGGGCCGAGCACGAAGAAGACCATCCCGAAGGTGCTCGGGGTGTCGAGCCCCAGCGGCATGGCCGTCACGTCGGTGCGGCCGGTGCGGCGGGCCAGCCGAAAGGCCATCCACGTGAAGATCAGATCGCCGACGACGACACCGATGGCCGTGCCGGGCACGAGATGGCCGAGGGCGAACTGGGTGGGGAAACCAAAGGCCGCCCCCAGGAGCGAGACCATCAGCACCAGCCCGGCCAGATTGTCGAGCGACAGGCCAAAGAAAGCGTTGACGTCGCCGGGGGTGGCCCAGCGGTAGTGGTGCGGGGGAGCGGGCATCGATGTCGCGGAATGTGGGGATCCTCGTCGGAAAAGTCAAACCTTCGGTGGCGTGGGCCGAAACCAAAAGGTCGCCACCCCCCCTTTTCCGTGGCTATACTTCGGGTCCGCCTCCGGGCCGTTTCCACGCGGGGCGAACCTTCCCCATCCGAGGTTCGTAGTCACAGATGGATTTGCACGAATCCGGTTCCGTTTCCGGAACAGAAGCCGGCCTCACCGGGAGTGTCGGCGCGGGTTCGGGATCTGGCCCGACCGACGAGGCACTGCTCACCCGTTTTCGGCAGGATGACGATGCGGGGGCCTTCGAGGCGCTTGTTCGTCGCTACGAGAGCGAGCTGTTCAGTTACCTGCGCCGCTACCTCGGCAATGCCGAAATGGCGGAAGACGTCTTTCAAGCCACGTTCCTGCAGATCCATTTGAAGAAGGATCAGTTCGAGGAAGGCAGGCGATTTCGCCCGTGGCTCTACACGATCGCGACCAACCAGGCCATCGATGCCCAGCGGAGGAACAAGCGGCACCGGATGGTGAGCCTCGACCACCGCACAGGCGGCGAGGACGACGTCGGCACGCTCGTGGAAATGCTCTCGGGCAGCGATCGCACGGCCGATGAAAAGATGGAGGATGAGGAGGCCCGCGAATGGGTGCGTGTCGCAGTCGGGGATCTGCCCGAGACGCTGCGGTCGGCCCTGTTGCTGGTCTATCACCAGGGCATGAAGTATCGGGAGGCGGCCGATGTGCTCGGCATCCCGGTGGGCACGGTGAAGAGCCGTCTCCATGCAGCCCTCCTCAAACTCAACGAGACATGGCAGGCGGACCATTCCGCGACACGATGAAACGGACCCACCGACACCTGCTGAGAGACATGTGATGCGCGAGGATCTGGTCGGCTATTTATTGGGGGCTCTGGAAGAGCCCGAGAGTGCGCGAGTGCAGACGGCCCTGGCCGACCCGCGGGAAGGGGCGGCGCTCAAGCGGGATCTTGATCTGCTCCGCAAGGCGGTGGCACCACTGGCCCGCGATCGGGCCCCGGAGCCACCCCCCGCGGGGCTGGCCGGCCGCACCCTGGCTTTCGTGCAGGCCCAGGCGACAACAGAAGCTCCCCGGCCCATGCTCTCTCCGGCGGCCGACTCACCGGTCACCGTGGGTGGGGCACGGGTATGGCTCGACCGAACGATCGTCGCCGTGGCGGCGTTGGCGGGGTCGGGGCTCGTTGGGGCGCTCCCGCTCGATGCCATCACGGAGTCGCGGGCCCGGCGGGCCGAGCGAAACCTCCAGAAAATATCGACGGGCCTCCAAGGCTACGCCGAATCGCATCGCGTCTATCCCACGCCCCCCGATTCAGGACCACTCTCGCGGGCCGGCCTCTATGCACCGACACTGGTTTCGGAACATCGCCTGGTGGCCGACGACGGCACGGTGCTTGTGCCGGGAGCTCGTCGCGGGCGGCGGAAGGATTTTCACGTGCCGTCGCTCGAGGAACTGAAGGCGGCGGTCGGCACGCCGCAATTTGATGAACTGGTGAAGACGATGGGGGGCGACTTTGGCTACACGCTCGGCCATCGGGATGCCGCGGGAAAACTGGTGCCGAATCTCAATAGTCGCCGAGCACATCATCCAATCATGGCCGACGCCCCCGATCCCTGCTGCGAGAAGAGCAGCAACCATCCTGGCGGCATTCACCACATTCTCTTCGAAGATGGCCGCGTGACGCGGGTCTTTCTCGATGGTCTTCATGATGGGGGTGATCATCTCTACCGCAATGACGACGGAAAGACGGCCGCCGCCGATGATCCCGAGGATGCGGTGATCGGTGATTCGCACCACCAGCCGTAGGGTAGAACTGACAGGCTGAAGCCTGTCCTACAACAGCGAGCGGGCGGCGGTGGCGATGGCATCGGCGGTGATGCCGAAGTGCTTGTAAAGCGCCGGGGCGGGGCCGGAGGCGCCGAAGCCGTGCATGCCGATGAAGATGCCGCGGGGGCCGATCCACTTTTCCCAGCCGAAGCCGCAGGCCGCCTCGCAGGCGACGCGAGCGGTGATCGCCGCCGGCAACACGCTCTCGCGATAGGCGGCGTCCTGCTCTTCGAAGCGATCCCAACTCGGCATGCTCACCACCCGGGCCCGCACGCCCTGCTCGGCGAGTTGGGCCGCCGCGTCGAGGCAGAGCTGCACTTCGCTACCGGTCCCGATGAGGATGCACTGGGGTGCGCCATCAGCGGGGTCTTTGAGTACGTACGCTCCGCGGGCCACGCCGGCGGCATTGCCGAGGCCGGCACGGTCGAGCGTGGGGATGTTTTGCCGCGACAGCACGATCACGGCCGGCCGATCGGTCCGCGGCAGGATCGTGCGATAGGTCTCGGCCACCTCGTTGGCATCGCCGGGACGAAACACCGACAGGCCCGGCACGGCTCGGGCGCTGGCGAGCTGCTCGATCGGCTGGTGGGTGGGGCCGTCTTCACCGAGGCCG
>CAYZFV010000357.1:0-3106 GCA_964477765.1 uncultured Candidatus Kuenenia sp. | reverse complement strand
CCCCCCCCCCCCCCCGGGGGGCGGGGGCGGGCGGCCGCGGAGTCTTTGGGGACGAACGAGCAGCTGTCTGAAGATGTGGGGCGCCGCGGCCGCATCGTTCGTGCCCGCTTGCAGCAGATCGCCGCCGGGTATGGCGGCACGCCGCGCGGCCGGGGGATGATCCAAGGAATCGCTTTCGATGATGTGGAGACCGCGCGGGAGATCTCGCGGGCGGCCTTTGAGCGGGGCGTCGTGGTGGAGACCGCCGGCCGTGATGACGAAGTGCTGAAGATTCTGCCGCCGTTGACGATTCCCGACGCTGCGCTCGAGCAAGGGCTCGACATCATCGTGGAGTGTGTCGAGCAGACGCTCACCGCGACCACGGGCGGGCGGGCGGATGCCGGGGAGCGGCCGGTATGATCGTGCGACGGCTCGCCGAGATCGAAGGCTCGCCACGGGACGTGTCAGGGCCCACCTGGACCAGCCGCCGGCTGTTGCTGCGGAGCGACGGCATGGGATTTTCCCTCCACGACACGGTGATCCATGCCGGCACGACCACGGAGATGGAGTATCGCAACCATCTTGAAGCGGTCTATTGCATCGCCGGCCGCGGCTCGGTCACGGTCATCGGGGGAGAGACCTTTCCGATCGAGCAGGGCACGGTGTACGCGCTCGACAAGCATGACCGGCATGTGCTCGTCGCCGACGAGGCGCTGCGGCTGGTGTGCGTGTTTTGTCCACCCCTGACCGGGCAGGAAACGCACGACGCCGATGGCAGTTATCCGCCCAGCGAAGACCATGGGAAGCCGCAGGGGGGCAACGATGCCTGACGTGGGAGAGCGTGTGACCGATCCCATCGACCCCTACACCTCGCGCATAGGCTCGCGCTGGGAGGCCGCGCCACGGGTCGATCCGTGTGTGTGGGGAGAGAGCGAGGCGGGCAGCGGCTTGCACACGCTCGGTACCGCTGCCCTGCAGGCCTACGCCGACCATGGCTACCATCTGGCCGACCGGTTGTTTTCAGTGGAGGAGGCGGCACACCTGTTGGCCGAAGCGGAGCGGTTGGCGGCCGCGGTGACGGGTCCGGTCCCGGGAGTCGTGATCGAGCCGGGCAGCCGGGCCGTGCGATCGCTGTTTCGACTCCACGAGACGAGTGACGTGTTTCGCGAAGTGGCTCGCGATCCACGGCTCGTGGCGATCGCCCGGCAGGTGCTCGGCGGGGAAGTGGCGGTGCACCAGTCACGGATCAACTTCAAGCCGGCCTTCGACGGCAAGGAGTTTTTCTGGCATTCCGATTTCGAGACCTGGCATGTCGAGGATGGCATGCCGCGGATGCGGGCGGTGAGCGTGTCGCTCTTTCTTTCGCCGTCGACCGAGTTCAATGGGCCGCTCCTGCTGGTGCCGGGATCCCACAAGACCTTCATCCGCTGTGTGGGGGCGACACCGGAAAACCACCATGAGCAGTCGCTCAGGAAGCAGGAGTACGGTGTGCCGAGCCCGGAGGCGATGGAGATGCTCGTCGAGCGTGGGGGCATGGTGGCGGCGAAGGGGCCTGCCGGGTCGGCGGTGTTTTTCGAGTGCAACACGATGCACGGGTCGGCCGGCAACCTGAGCCCGTTTCCGCGGACAAACTTTTTCATCGTCTACAACAGCGTTGAAAACGGTCTGGCGGAGCCCTTTGGCGGAACGCCCCCACGCCCCGCGTTTCTGGCGGACCGCGATCCGCTGCCGGTGGGTGCCTGGTAACACTCTATCGTCGGCCATGCATTTTGGTGTTCACGCGACCGCGCGGGATGGCATATCCGACTTCTAGGAGTCCGTCCCGTCGCCATCCAGCGGCGGAGTGAACCGCATCGGCCGGTGAAGCGGATCGACGATGTGAAATGCCTCGAGCACCCGTTGCACATGAGGCTCGGTAGACGCCTCCATCCGGTGAACCGTGATGGGTGCGGGGTCGCCCGGTGCGGCGGCATCGGGGTCGGCCTTGATCCGGGCAAGAAGTTCGAGCCGCTGCAGAACGTCCGGCTTCAGCGTCACGGCCGTGGTGCCCATGCGTTCGATTTCAAAGGTTGGGTAAAAACTGCCCGGCGACCGCACGACGTTTGGATCCGCAGGTATCACGGGCTCGATCTGGTTGCAGATGAGATACTGTCGCTCGCCGATCGAGGCCAGCCAGGCTCGCCACTGGGAGAGTGCTCCACCATGACCGGGGCCAAACATGCCCAGCCGTCCGTCCGCCGCGAGATAATAGTCGAGCACCGTAATCAGGTAGCACCGCTCGTCGAAGGCCTTCACGAGAAAGATCGACTGCTGTGTGCCCGGGCCGTTCTCGATGTCGTCGTGCATGCACTGCTCGAGCGGCTGCCCTTTGGCAAGCCATGTCTCTTCAAGAGACGGGTCGACCCGGCATGTCGCGGGATCGACGAGCGCCACGGGCAGACAGCCGGCCAGCACGACCGTCAACAATACTCCCCACCGATTCATGCCGGTGCCCTCTTTCCTGAATCATCCCGATGCTGTCGGAGGCTTCGCCCAACGTGGGCCGAAGTACACCCTCCAAAGAAGGATAGGCTGAAGGACCGGGAAGATCATGGAGGGGCTGATGAGCGATTTGAGAGCCGCTTGCTCCCTTCTCCCGGCCCAAAAAGCAGTTCCCGGAACGGGAGGCTTCCTCCCTGAAGTGGCGTTTTTTTGGCGTTGGCGTGAAGTCTCCCCGAGTCCGGGCGCCTGGCGGCTCGTTGGTGCCGTGCGTCTGGCGGGGCTCAGAAGCGGTGAATGTCGATCGCGGGCAGTTCGTCGGGGGACGCCTGAATCGCTTCGCGGTCATCATCAGCCCGGAAGAGCTCGCCCCGGTCGGTCGGCGGCTCACGGGCCGGTGCCAGCGGCGGCGGTTTGAGGGGTTCGCCTTTGCGAGGGAGCACACCTGCGCTCATGTCGGCGGAAGCATTCGCCGCAATTCGGCCGCGAGCCTCGTGGCGTCATCCACGACTGCTCGGCCGGTCGCCGCATCCAAAGCGAATAGGGCGGCATACACCGACTTCGTTCGAAGTTCGGCGAGCCGGTCGAAGATACTGCCCCATCGTCGGTCAAGGCGACCGGTTTGGATCAGCCGCTCGTGGAGGGCGGA
>CAYZFV010000356.1:0-10372 GCA_964477765.1 uncultured Candidatus Kuenenia sp. | reverse complement strand
CACGCCGGCCGCGAGGCCGCGGCCGATTTCGCGGGAGCCGTCCACGAGCGTGAGCCCGGTCGCCCGGCGGACACCCGCGTCGCGCAGCCGCGCCGCCTGCTTCACACGAGGGTTGGCCGTGCTGGTGATGATTGAAGGAGGCGATGTCATGACGGCGTCCAACGAGCGTAGTCGCCCAGCGCGAGGGTTCGGCCCGCGGCATCGACACACTCGAGCCGGCCCGAAGCACAGTCGGTGAGCCCAAACGCCTGCGAGAGTGTGTCGCGCAGGCGACGATGATGCCAGCCGGGCGAATGGCAGGTGAGCAGCAGCGGCCCCCGCACCGAGCCTGCTCGGCTCGGCTCAAGCAGCGTGGCGAGATCTGCCAGGAGCGGTTCGAGGTCGCGGTCGATCGAAAAGGCCTGCCCCTTTGGGCCGTGGCCCCACGACGGTGGATCGAGCACCACGCCATCGCAGCGGCCGCCCCGGCGAACCTCACGGGCCACGAACGCGCGGGCATCGTCGCAGATCCAGCGGATCGCGGCTTCTCCCACCCCGGAGGCCGCCGCATTGCGGCGGGCCAGCGCCGTGGCCTGTTTGGAAGCATCGACATGCACCACCTCGGCCCCGGCGGCCGCAAGGGCGAGGCTCGCCGCTCCGGAATGGGCGAAGAGCGAGAGCATCCGCATTCCGGAAAACGTGACCTCATAAAGCCATTGCCACTGCGGCACCTGCTCGAGAAAGATGCCCACCTGCCCCGACGGGGCGGGACGGACCTCAAGTGTGATGGCCGCATCGACTGCGGATCCAAGCGGCACCTGCACCTGCCACGGGTCGGGCAGTGACTCGCGAAACGTCCACCTCCCCTTCCCGTCTGCATCACGATAAAAGACTGCCGCTGCCTCGCCCCACGCTTTCGGCCGTCGTCTCATCGGCAGACCGGCTTGCACGAGCGGACGGTCGACAAGCACGCCACCGAGCCGCTCGAGCCTGCGGCCACCGACTACGGCAGAATCTCCGTCCCTGCCGAAGTCAATGAGCCCCCAGTCGACCGGGATTTTCTGGTCAGAGATTCTCATCGCCGGCATCTGTTGGCAAACTTCTATGCAGGAGAGGCGTTGCGAGCCTGGCTCCGGCTGCCTCAGTCCTCCTGAGAATACCGGATACCCAAGCAGCAGGATGATCAGCTGCACTGGGAGACTTTGTTGCTTGATAAACGACGCGAGGGTTTGCCCATGTGCTTCCGTTTGATTTTGGCTTTTGTCGTGACTGCGGTGGCCGCCGTGGCATCGGCTGCACCGCCACCCAATATCGTGCTGGTGATCACCGACGATCAGGGCTACGGCGATCTCGGCCATACCGGCAATCCGGTCGTGAAGACACCCCACATCGACGCCCTCGCCGCCGAGTCGACCAGCCTCACCAACTACCATGTCGCCCCCACCTGCTCCCCGACACGGGCGGCGCTGATGACCGGCCACTGGACCGATCGCACCGGCGTCTGGCATGCGATCAACGGCCGTTCGATGCTGCGGGAAAATGAAGTGACTCTGGGCCAACTGCTCCACGACAATGGGTATGCCACCGGCATGTTCGGCAAATGGCACCTCGGCGACAACTACCCCTACCGGCCGGAAGACCGTGGCTTTGACAAGGTCTATCGCCACGGCGGTGGCGGTGTGGGCCAGACACCCGATCTCTGGGACAACGCCTACTTCGACGGCCGCTATTTCCACAATGGCTCGATCGAACCGGCCACAGGCTTCTGCACCGACGTCTTCTTCGCGGAAGCCCATCGGTTCATTCGTGAGCAGACGTCGGCCGGCAAGCCCTTTTTCGCCTACATCAGCACCAACGCCCCCCATGGCCCGCTCCACTGCCCCCAGGCATACCTCGATCGCTACGCCGACCAGCCTGCCGCCCTGGCCGCCTTCTACGGCATGATCACCAACATCGACGACAACATCGGGATCACCCGCGCCCTTCTCGCCGACCTGGGCATCGCCGACAACACGCTCTTCATCTTCACGACCGACAACGGCACCGCGACCGGCGAAAAGGTCTTCAATGCCGGCATGCGCGGCAGAAAGGGAAGCGAATATGACGGCGGCCACCGCGTGCCCTTCATCGCCCACTGGCCCGCCGCCGGCTGGAATCGCCAACACCGGAGCAACACCCTCTGCCATGCCGTCGATATCGTGCCCACGCTGATCGAACTTGCAGGGGGCAGGAAGCCCGACCATCTCTCCTGGGATGGTCGATCGATCCGCTCGCTTTTGGATCCGGCGGGGGCCCCCGAGTGGGCCGACCGCATGCTCGTCACCGATTCGCAGCGGGTTCGGGATCCGGTGAAATGGAAGCAGACAGCCGTGATGTCGCAGCGCTGGCGGCTGGTCAATGGCCGCGAGCTGTATGACATGGAGGCCGATCCGGGCCAACAACGCAATGTCGCCGCCGACCATCCTGAGCAGGTAGCGGCCATGACGGCGTTTTACGATGCCTGGTGGGCCGAACTCGAGCCCACCTTCTCGCAGACCACCGAGATCCATCTCGGCCATCCCGACCATCCGCGGGTGAGCCTCACCGGGCACGACTGGATCGGCCGCGATCAGGCCTGCCCGTGGAACCAAGGCATGATCCGCGCCTCGCTCGGCCCCAAGAAGGCTGGCCGCGATGGCGATGCCCGCACGCCGATCCGCCACGACGGCCATTGGGCCGTGCGCGTGGTCACGCCCGGCGATTACAGGTTTGAAGTGCGGCGGTGGCCCGCAGAAGCCGACCATCCGATCACGGCCGCGCTGCCTCCGGGAGCCGACGTGCCAGGAGCCACGAGGGCGTTTCGCACCGTCCCCGGTCAGTCGCTGCCCGCCGTCTCGGCAACCCTGCGGATTGATGAGCAGAGTCTAGAAACCAAACCAGTCGCCGCGACCGACACGCTGGTCTCCTTCACGACGACGCTTCCGATCGGCTCACATCGCCTGAGCCCAATCTTCACCAACGCAACAGGCGACGAGGTGGGGGCGTACTACTGCGTCGTCACATCGGCTGCAGCTGCACAATAACCATCGCCGGCCTTCAGCCACCGGCGGCTGAAGCGGCCCGGGCCTGCTCTTCCTCGCGCCGCATGGCGTCGAGCGGAGCCACGATCTCGTCGACCCGCTCGTTGAAGAGATCACCGATCAGCATGTCGGTGATATGCCCCTTGAGATGCGGATGCCGCTTGACGAATTTTCCGAAGTTGAAGCCGTCGTAAAACTCGACCACGAGCCGCCGCATCCGCTCCATGCCGCGGACGAAGTCGGCCGCCCACGCCCCCAGCCGTTCCGCCGACAGATCATTCGCCTCGAGGGCGTCGGCCACCGCATCGCCCGCCAGTTCACCGCTCTTGAGCGCCAGGAGAATCCCCGACGAATAGAGCGGATCGAGAAATCCGAAGGCGTCGCCCACGAGCACCCACCCGGGGCCGGCCACCTGTCGCGATCGATACGAATACTCCTTCGCCACCCGAACCGGCTCGATCTGTTCCGCCTGCTCCAGCCGGGGAATGAGGCCCGGGCAGCGGGCGATTTCCTCGCGGTAGATCGCCTCGCTGTCTTTCGTGGCCCGATTCTTGAAGAGATAGTCGTGGCCAGCCACGACGCCCACGCTCACGATGTCGTCATGGAGGGGGATATACCAAAACCATCCCTGCTTCTCGTCGAGTTGGAGCACGAGGGTGGCCCCCTCGTCACGGCCGGTGCCGCGGGTGGCCCCCTTCCAATAACTCCAGACGGCCGCCTTCTTGAGTTCCTGGTCCCAGTCGCGAAGGCCGAGCCGGCTCTGGATCATCGCCCCCTGGCCGCTGGCATCGACGACCACATCGGCCTCGACCGTCCGCACGAGCCCCGCCTCATCCTGCACCTTGATCCCTCGGGCCCGGGCCTCACTGCCCGAGCCGTCGAAGAGCACCTCGAGCACCCGGCAGCCTTCTTGCACGGCGACGCCGAGGCGGGCGGCGTTGCGGAGCATCATCTCGTCAAACTCGCTCCGCCGCACCTGCCAGGTCTGCGAACTTTCGTGGGGCCTGTGGTCGGCAAAATAAAACGGCTCCGAGAGTACGCCCCGTTCATTGACGAACTGCACGGAGTGCTTCTCGACAAACCGGCTGCCCCGCAGAGCATCGACCATGCCCAGCCGCTCGAACACGCCGAATGTTTCGGGAATGAGCGACTCGCCCACGTGAAACCGTGGAAACCGCTCCCGTTCAAAGAGTGCGACCTGCCGGCCCCGCTGGGCGGCCACCGCGGCCGCCGTGGCCCCGGCCGGTCCGCCACCGATCACCGCCACTTCCACTCGTTCCGCTGCCGCTCCGACCATAGAAAATGCCTCCTCACGACTCCTCTATTGATAGTCGGCAGAACCGGCCAGGCCAATCAAGCCGCCCGGCAACGGAAAAATGGCCTCACTGGCTACTGGGAGAGATAGAGGGGAAGCGGGCTGTCGCGGAGCAGCTTGAGGGCCGTTTCCCCGAACAATCGCCGCAGGAGCAGGTTTTTGGCGCTGTTGCCCGCGACGATCAGGTCAGCCCCCCACTGTCGGGCGTAGGGCACGATTTCGGAGGACGGGTCGCCCCCGGTGAAGTCGGTATCGACCGTGCGGCCATGCGCCTGGAAATAGCCGGCGACCGACTCCAGCCGTCTCCGGGCGGTGGCGGCATCATCACCGAAGTGGACCACCCGCACCGCGGCGTCGGCAAACAGGCCCGACTGCACGAAGCTCTTGAAGGTCTTCGCACTTTCCAGCGAGCCGGAGTAGGCGACGAGCACGCGACGGATCGGTCGGTAGTGTTCGGCAACCGCCAGGATCGGACGCACACCGCTGGCGACGAGACGCTCCAGGGCATCGAGCGGCTCGGGCACCACATCGTGCTCGAAGAGGCCCCGCAGGCCAAACACGCACATGTCGTGGTACCGCACGAGGTCGACGGCGATTTCGAAGGGATCGCCCGTCCGCTCCGCGACGCGATGCGGCACGTCGGCAGCGATGCAGCGGTCGGCAAACTTTGCCTCGGCGACGGCAATGTCGGCCTGCGCCTTTTCAAATCGTTGCTGCCGGAGCTGCGAGGTCATCGCCTCCACGCCCACGCCGATCGGCCGCGGGCCGGTCCACTCCAGCCGGAGCGGGTCGGTGACGGCCAGCCCGAGCAACTCGGCCCCGAAGGTGGTGGCCAGTTCCACCGCATGCTCGGTCACCGAGAGGGCGGTATGGCTCGTGCCAAGGCCGACAAGAATTCGCTTGATCATGGGTGCGCTCCTCTTTCGCAAGGCGGAATCGTAGCGGAATCATAGCCTTCCGCCGCCGCAGCTGTCAGGGAATCCGCCGCCGAATGACCATCATCGGGTCAGACTCATCCCGCACATGCCCCAGGCTCATCGGCTTGGCGAGAATCATGCCGGCCACAAAGCCGGCGACGTGGGCCGAGTAGGCCACGCCCCCGCCGCCCCCGGATTGGGCATCGAAAAATCCACTCACGATCTGAAACAGAAACCAGATCCCGACCGCCACGTAACCCGGCACGTCGACCATCAGCCGCAGCAGGATCACGCTCACCCGGCGGTGCGGATGGAGCACGAGGTAGGCACCGAGCACGCCCGAGATCGCGCCCGAGGCACCCAGGCAGGGCGTGAGCGCCGCCTCGCCGGTGCTGTTCAAGCCGACAAACACCAGCGAGGCGAGGACGCCGGTGGCCAGATAAAAGATCAGGTATTTCCCATGGCCCATGTCGTCTTCGATGTTGTCACCGAAGATCCACAGAAACCACATGTTGCCGGCCAAATGCATGATGCTGCCATGCATGAAGATCGCCGTGAACAGGGTGAGCCACACGGGGATCGGCGTGGGCTGGAGGCCCGGCACCGGCACCTCGATCACCTGTCCTTGGATGTTGACGTCACGGACCGACGGCTCGGTGACGATGTCCTTCCCCGAGATGATCTCGGCCGGCACCTGCACGTAGGCCATCGTGAAGTCGTCGTTTTGCCCCATACCCTGGAGCACCACGAACACGAAGATATTGGCCGCGAGCAACGCGATCGTGACGTAAGGAAACGTCTGCCGATCCGAATTGTCATCACCGATGGGAAAGACCATTGGGGGCACCTGCTGGAGAAACGGTCCGCCTCAGGGGGCGAAACGATGGACCATAGTGTGCCGATAGACCTGGCCCGGGTCGAGCCGCTGGGTCGGCCACTCCGGATGATGGGCTGAATCGGGATAGGTCTGCGTCTCGAGGCAGATCGCGGCCTGCTTGGCATAGACCGCCCCGCCCTTGCCCGTCAGCGAACCGTCGAGAAAGTTGCCTGTGTAGACCTGGATGCCGGGCTGGTCGGTGAGAATGCTCATCGCACGGCCGCTGGCCGGGTCGCGGAGCAGGGCCACCGGGCGGAGCCCACCGTCGGGCTGCCAGTCGCGGATCACGAAGTTGTGGTCGATGCCACCGGGATTTTTGCCATCGTCGCTCGCGGGCAGCTGTCCGAGCCGCTCGCCAAGTCGCACGGCGGCGCCGGTATCGGGGCGGAGGTCGAAAGGCGTGCCCGCCACGGCGGCAAGTTCACCGGTGGGAATGCCACCGGCATCGACCGGCAGGTATCGATCCGCGAAGACCGTGAGATCCTGATCATGGATCGTGCCTGCATCCTGCCCCGCCAGATTCCAATACGAATGGTGGACGAGATTCACGAGCGTGGGGGCGTCGGTCGTGGCCGTCATCTCGACCCACAGTTCGCCGTCGCGGGTGAGACGGTAGGTGACGCGAGCGGTGAGCGTGCCGGGATAGCCCTCGTCGCCCGCCGGAGACACGACCTCGAAATCGACCGCCGGGCCGGTCGCATCGACTCGCGGGGTCGCCTTCCAGAGCAGTTTGTCGAATCCGACATTGCCGCCATGCAGATGGTGAACGCCGTTGTTGGTCGCCAGCTGATAGTCCTTGCCATCGAGGGTGAACCGTCCGCCGGCGATCCGGTTGGCCACGCGGCCGCAGATCGCCCCGAAGTAGGGATGGCCTTCGAGGTAGCCGGCGAGCGAATCGAAGCCGAGCACGACATCCACGGTCTTGCCCGGCTCGCCTCGCACGGGCACATGCAGGCTCGTGAGGATCGCACCGTAATCGGTGATCGTCGCCCGCCAGCCACCCGGCACCTCGAGCGTGTAAAGCCGCGTCTCGCGACCGTCGGGCAGTGTGCCAAAGGAACGCACGGATGGAGGGTGGACAACAGGCGCTTCAGACAAGGAAAGTTCTCCTGAAAATGCCGGGACGCCGAGCACGGCTCCCCCCAACGCGACACACAGCAGGGCTCGGTTCATCAATGGGCCTCCCACGGGTGCAGACGCATTGTACGCAAACCTCACGCGGCCCGCTTCTGCTGCCCGGCAGCGCCCCGGGTGGCTGTGCCGCCGCCCGCTTCGGCTTCCTCGCGGCGGGCGTCGATCCAGCCGTCGACACTCCACGGGCCGCCGCCAAAGGCGAGCAGCCCAAACAGCCCGCCACAGATGGCGAGGTTTTTCATGAAGTGGATCACCTGCGCCTCCCGCTCGGCCGGGTTCGGGAAGGTCCAGAAATCGTGGAAGTAAAACGTGGCCGCGGTCAGGAAGACGGCCAAGAAGGCGGCGCCCATCCGTGTCCATGCGCCGGCGGCGAGAGACAGGCTGCCGATCAGGATCAGGCCGATGGCACCGAAGAGCATCAGCCGTGGATTGGGGATCCCCTGCGACTGCATCATCAGCGCCGTCTCGGTGAACCGCGGCACCTTGCTGCCGAGCGTGCTCGCCAGGAAGATCGCCACGATCATCAGTCGCGCCAGCAAGGCCATGAGTCCCTGGGCGGCGTGTGCCATCTGTTCCATCCTGCGATCCCTCCTCAAACGGCCCGGCCCGAGGCCGGGGGAAGTGGCGAGGATGGTGGCGAACCGCCCGTCCTCAGGCAAGGCCAAAAGCCCCCTGTTTTTCCCGGCTTACGCGGGCCATACCGGCTGGTCGCGGGTGATGCAGTGCAGGGCCCCGCGGCCGCGGACAAGCTCCTGGCAGTCCACGGGCTCGATGCGGCGGCCCGGAAAACATTCGGTGAGCGTCCGCAGGGCCACCTTGTCGGTGCCCCCGCCAAACACCGGCACAAGCACCACGCCATTGGTCACGTAGAAGTTGAGATGGCTCGCCGGCAGCTGCACGCCGTCGAATGAAAACCGCGGCGGGATATCGAGCGGGATCACCTCAAGCGGACGGCCGCGGGCGTCGGTCGCCTCGTGGAGCAGCGTGAGGTTGTGTTCGAGCGAGGCATGATTGGGATCGCTCGCATCGGGCTGCCGCGCGGCGACCACACGCCCGGGGGCCACGAACCGCGCCAGTTGATCGATGTGGCCGTCGGTGTCGTCGCCGGCCAGTTCACCCCCCAGCCAGATCACCTTCTCGACGCCCAGCTGCGCGATCAGCATCCGTTCCATCGCCTCCCGCGACAGGCCGGGATTGCGCTGGTCGTCGACGACACACCGCTCGTTGACCAGCAGCGTGCCGTCGCCGTCGGTCTCGATCGCGCCGCCTTCGAGCACCACACCCGGCTCGAAGACAGGCAGGCCGGCCCGCGCGGCAATCGTCTCGGCCACACGCGCATCGTCGTCCCACGGCGGATACTTGCCGCCCCAGGCATTCCAGCCCCAGGCCACCGCCGCCGCCGGCAGCGGACAATCGCCCCGCGGCAGGAGAAACACCGGGCCGGTGTCGCGGAGCCACGAATCATTCGTTGGGATGTCGAGGCATTCGATATTTTCCACGTCGCCCACATGCTGCCGTGCTTCCTCGAGCGCCGCCCCCGACGCGATCACCTTCACCGGTTCGTGCGGTGCGAGCAGTTTTGCCACCCGTGCAAACACCTCCGGAATCGGCGCGAATTCCCCGAGCCAGGTGGCCCGCCGGTGCGGCCAGGCCAGCCAGGTGGCGGCATGTGGCTCCCACTCGGCCGGCAGCCGGTAGCCAAGCTCGGTGGGCGTCGGCGCGGCCATCTCAGCCCCCCCAACGTTTCAGGAGGTCTCCATAGAAGTCGATCCGCCGATCGCGAAAGAAGGGCCAGCGTGTCCGCGACCACTCGATGCGGCCGAGATCGCATTCGACCACGAGCGTCTCGGGGGCGTCGTGCCCCGCCTTCACGATCGCCTCGCCATTGGGCGCGTAGACCACGCTCGCTCCCCAAAATCGTAACGGCCCCTCGCGGCCGGTGCGATTCACCGCCACCACAAACACACCGTTGGCGATCGCATGGCTCCGCAGCATCGTGTCCCACGCTTCATACTGCTCGCGGTGGAGGGCCTTCTCGCCGTCGAGCCAGCCGATCGCCGTCGGATAGAAGAGCACCTCGGCCCCCGCCATGGCCGTGAGCCGGGCCGCCTCGGGATACCACTGATCCCAGCAGACAAGCGGGCCCACCTGGAGTCGGCTCGTCGGCACGCTCATGAAGCCGGTGTCGCCCGGGGCGAAGTAAAACTTCTCGTAGTAGTGCGGGTCGTCGGGGATGTGCATCTTGCGGTAGATGCCGGCCACCGCGCCGTCGGCCTCGAAGACCACGGCCGTGTTATGAAAAAGCCCGAGGGACCGCCGCTCGAACACGCTTCCCACGAGCACCACCGCATGCTCACGGGCCGCAGCCGCCAGCCGGTCGGTGAGTGGCCCGGGTACGGCCTCCGCTTCGGCGAACGTGTCGTGATCTTCGCTCTGGCAGGGATACTCGCCGGCGAAGAGCTCCTGCAGGCAGACGACCTCGGCCCCTTGGGCTTTCGCCGCCGCAACGCCCGCCAGAGCCTGCGCGATGTTGGCCTCGCGGTCGCTCGTGCAGGCCGACTGCACGAGCCCCACCCGCACCACACGCCGCTCGGTCGCGGCCGCCATCAGGCCACCGGCTCCAGCAGCCGCGCCGCAGGCGCGGGGAACTGCTCGGCCAGTTCGGCCACCTCCCGCTTGGTCGTCTCCACCTGCGCGGCGTCACCAGGATTCTTGAGCACCTGCAGAATCCAGGTGGCGATCCGCTTCATCTCGTCGGTGCCCATGCCCCGCGTGGTGAGGGCGGGCGTGCCGAACCGGATGCCGGAAGGATCCATCGGCTTCCGCTCGTCGTAGGGAATCATGTTTTTGTTGCAGGTGATGCCGCAGCGATCGAGTGTCTCTTCGGCGATCTTCCCGCCGACGCCCAACGGCGTCACGTCGACCAGCATGAGATGGGTGTCGGTGCCGCCGCTCACGAGTTTCACACCCCCGGCGGCCAGCGCCGCGGCCAGCGCCCGGGCGTTTTCCACCACCTGCACACCATACGCTTTGAACTCCGGCCGCAATGCCTCGGCAAACGCCACCGCCTTGCCGGCGATCACGTGCATCA
>CAYZFV010000355.1:0-2525 GCA_964477765.1 uncultured Candidatus Kuenenia sp. | reverse complement strand
GATCAGCGGCGGCCCGAACTTCGCCTACGAACTCTGCGTGCGGAAAACGACGCCCGAGCAGCGGGCGGCGCTCGACCTCTCCAGCTGGTCGCTCGCCTTCAATGGGGCCGAGCCGGTGCGGGCCGAGACGATCGACGCCTTCTGCGAGGCCTTTGCCGTCAGTGGCTTCCGCCGGGAGGCCTTCTATCCGTGCTACGGTCTCGCCGAGAGCACGCTGATGGTGACCGGCGGCATGAAGTTCGAGCCTCCGGTGATTCGTTCATTTGATGCCACATCGATCGAGACGGGCACCGCAGCCATCGCGCCCGACCATGCTGCCAGCGCCCGGCGGCTCGTGGGCAGCGGCCGCGAGTTGGATGGCCAAGATGTGCACGTCGTCGATCCGCAGACCTGCGAGTCGCTGCCCCCGGGGCGGATCGGTGAAATCTGGGTGAGTGGCCCGAGCGTCGCCCAGGGCTACTGGAATCGCGCCGAGGAGACGGCGGCCACGTTTGACGCGATGCTGGCCCAGGCCGACGCCCAGGCGGGCACCGGCAGCGTCACCCGCTGGCGGCCCAATGCCGGGCCGTACATGCGGACCGGCGACCTCGGTTTCTTTGATAATGGCGAACTGTTCGTCACCGGCAGGCTCAAAGACCTGATCATCATCCGCGGTCGCAACCACTACCCGCAGGACATCGAGCACGCGGTCGCCGAGGCCACTCCCCTGGTGCGGGCCGGATCGATCGCGGCTTTCGCCGTCGAGATCGAGGGGCGTGAGCGGGTGGTCGTGGTGGCCGAGTTGGAGCGGGGCCGCCGCGAGCCGCACGAAATCGCCAACGCCTTCGAGTCGATTCGCAAGCGGTTGGCGATGGAGCAGGAGGTGGCGGTCGAGGCGATCGTCTGCGTGCGGCCCAACAGCATCCCGAAGACGTCGAGCGGCAAGATCCAACGCCACGCCTGCAAACGGCAGTTTCTCGATGGCACGCTCGACGTGGTGGCCCAGCATGTCGGCTGGCTGGCGGCGGCCGAGCCGGCGGCCCCGGCCGCGGATGCTCCACGGCTCGCCGGGCAGCGGCCCGTCGGCGAAGCCGCGCGGGCCCATCGTCCCGATCGTGAACTGCCCCAGGAGGGGGTGCAGACGGTGTTCGAGCACGTGCGGCGGATCGCCAAGGAGCGGGCCGGCAATCTCACGCTCGACACGAATATCGTCGAACTCGGCCTCGACTCATTGGAGCGGATGGAGATCGTGGCCAGCCTCGAAGAGGCGTTCGGGGCGCGGTTTCCCGAGCAGGTACTGCCGCAGATCGAAACCTGTCGCGAGGTGGCCGAGGCGATCCTCGACCACATGCCGGCCGACAGCCGGCCCGAAATCAAGGCCGCCCGGGTGGTGGCCGAGATCCCTCCGGATGCCTACCAGATCGAGGAGTTTCCGGAGGTGCGGGCACTCGAGCAAAACTTCGCGATGGTCCGCGACGCGGGGCTCGACGATCCCTACTTCAGCGTCCACGAGGGGCTCACCAACGATCGCACGGTCATCGGCGGACGGGAGATGGTGAGCTGGGCGAGCTACAACTACCTCGGCATGTCGGGCGACCCGCAGGTGGTCGCCGCGGCCAAGGCGGCGATCGACCGGTTTGGCACCAGCGTGTCGGCGAGCCGCCTCGTGTCGGGGGAAAAGACGATCCACCAGGAACTCGAGCGGGAGATCGCCAGGCTCGTCGGCACGGAAGACGCCGTCACGTTCGTCGGCGGCCATGCCACCAATGAAACCGTGATCGGGCATGTGGTCGGCCCCGGCGACCTGATCTTCCACGACGCGTTGGCCCACAACAGCATCCTCCAGGGGGCGATCCTCTCCGGAGCCCGCCGGCGGCCCTTCCCGCACAACGATTTCCAAGCCGCTGAAAAACTGCTGGCCCAGATCCGCAGCCAATACCGTCGCGTGCTCATCGTCGTCGAGGCGATCTACAGCATGGATGGCGACTACTCCAACGTGCCGGAGTTCATCGGCCTCGCCAAGCGGCACAAGGCCCTGCTGATGGTCGACGAGGCCCACTCGATCGGCGTGATGGGCCCGCGGGGCCGCGGGATCGGTGAGCATTTTGGCGTGAATCCGGCCGACGTCGACCTCTGGATGGGCACGCTCTCGAAGGCCTTCGGCAGCTGCGGCGGCTACATCGCCGGATCGAAGACGCTGATCCGCTGGCTGAAATACACCGTGCCCGGCTTCGTCTATTCGATCGGTCTCCCGCCGGCGGCGGCGGGGGCGGCATTGGGCGCGCTACGGGTGCTCGAGCGGGAGCCGCAGCGGGTGGCGCAGCTCCAGGCCAACGCCAGGCTCTTTCTTGAACTGGCGGCCGAGGCGGGCCTCGACACCGGTGATTCGGGCGGGTCGGGCGTGGTGCCCGTGATTCTTGGCAGTTCGATCAACAGCCTGAAGCTCTCGCGGGCCCTCTTCGCCCGTGGCATCAACGTCCAGCCGATCCTCTATCCGGCGGTGGAGGAGCGGGCCGCCCGGCTGCGATTCTTCATTACCTCCCGGC
>CAYZFV010000354.1:0-4292 GCA_964477765.1 uncultured Candidatus Kuenenia sp. | reverse complement strand
GGCAGGTCGTATTCGAGGGCCTTCCAGGTGAGGTAGAAGGGGTCGATCGGGATGCAGTGGCCGCCGAGCCCGGGGCCCGGAAAGAAGGGCATGAACCCGAAGGGCTTGGTGGCCGCGGCCCGGATCACCTCCCAGATGTCGATCCCCATAGCCGCGTAGATGATCTTCAGCTCGTTGACCATCGCGATGTTCACAGCCCGAAAAATGTTTTCGAGGACCTTCGCCGCTTGGGCGGCGCGCAGCTGCTCACGGGCACCACCTGCTTCACGATCCGGCCGTAGAGGGCCGCGGCCCGGTCACGGCAGGCCTCAGTCAATCCGCCGACCACCTTGGGGATTTCGGACAGCTTGGTGGCGTTGCCCGGGTCTTCCCGCTCGGGCGAGTAGGCGAGAAAAAAATCCTGGCCCGCCCGGAGGCCGCTGCCCGCCTCCAAGAGCGGCTTCAGGACCTCCTCGGTCGTGCCGGGGTAGGTGGTCGATTCGAGCACCACGAGCTGGCCCGGCTGGAGATGAGGGGCGATCGCGCGGGCGGTGTTCTCGACAAACGAGAGGTTGGGCGTGCGGTTGCCGGTGAGCGGCGTGGGCACGCAGATCAGGATGGCTTCGACCTGGCGGATGAGGCTGAAATCGGTGGTGGCCTCGAACCCGCGCCGGCGGGCCTCGGCCACGGCCGCGTCGCCCAAGTGCTTGATGTACGACTTGCCGGCGTTGAGGGCGTCGGTCTTTTCCCGGTCGAGGTCCACGCCCAAGACCGCCGCCCCGCTGCGGGCAAACGCCAGGCACAGCGGCAGGCCTACATAGCCCAGGCCTATGATGGCCACGTCCAGTTGTGCAGCACTCATCATCGCACCGTGTGATCAAGTCCCCGGTGCCAGGAGGCCCGTGGTTCCGTGCGGTCACTCATCGACCCAGTTCGATTCAAGTTCCGCGAGCCCTGCAGGGGTGATTCGAAACCAGAGGCTCGAAACATCCTTGCCCGCCGGATCGACCGGAAAAAAATCGGACCGGCGGGCGTCGAGGGAGTAGGCCGTCACAAGTCCCGATGCCGCCATTTCCTCGAGCGATGCCACGACTTCCTGCCGAGACACGTTTCCATGGCTCGTTCGCCGCACTTCCTCCAGGATTGAGGCCAGGTTCTCATGATCATCGGTGACGGCGTTGAGGCAGTGCAGATCGAGGATTGAGACAGTCATGTGAACCGCCCGGGGCGAAAGTGGGGGCCATGAATAATCCGGCCCCTTGAATCATACACCGTATGACGGGTCACTGGCCGCCCGTCCCGGTCTACGAACCCTTCCTGAACGCTCTGGCCACCGGTGTTGCCTTTCCGAGTGGACCCCGCGACGAACCGCTCCCCAGTGGCGACAAGGTCGCTTGCGAGGCAGCGACGGCCGAGCCCGTCGACCGCCAACTGCGCGTCCGCTTCCATGGTCGGTACTCGGCTCGCTTGAACAGGAGAAGGCTCGAAGCACTCGGCAAGAAGTGTACGGCCGTGCGCTTCTCGTGAAAAGCTGGGGGTGGGGCCCGGGGCCGTCGGCCAGAAGGCGGCGGAGAACGAGTCCCGCCTTTGCCAGTGTAAACTCCTTGTGGTTTTGGAGGCCCGCCGCCGCCGTCCGAGGTGCCGTGGCTTCATTCTGCAACGGCAGCAGGCGATCCGGCCCATGCAGCACAAACGCATCGTCATCTTCCACCGCCGCCTTCGGTTTGGCGGCGCGCAACGGGCGCTGGTTGGATTCGCGAACGGCTTGGTGCAGTCAGGGCATGAGGTCACGTTTCTTGCGGGTTCCGGCAGCTCGGATGCGGCCCGCCATATGGGCCTGCGGCCGGAGGTGAAGCTCGAGATCCTCGGCGGGAGCGGCGCACTCGCCCAGATCACGGCGCTCGCCGCACGCCTCCGGACCCACCGCCCAGACATCCTGCTCGCGCGGATGGATACCACGGTGATCGTGTGCCGCATCGCGGCAACGGTATCTGGGTTCCGAGGGAAATGTTTTTTTGGGCATGGAAGTCCGATCGTGCCGGCGTGGAACAGGCCAGGCTTCAAAAAGGTCGGGCAGTACCTCAAAAACCTGCTGGCCCGGTGGGCCTTCTCGACCGCTGCCTGCGCCTTTAGCGCGACGCCGGGCAGCGCCGAGGAACTGGCGCGGTTCCACGGAATCCCCTCTGCCCGCGTGCGGGTGATTCCCAATGTGCTGAGCGTCGGCGAGTTTCCCCCGGTGAGCATCGCCGACCTGAAACATTCGCAGCGGCCGGATGCCTTCGTGTGTGTCGCTCGTCTCGACGCCAACAAGAGGGTTGGCAAGGTGATCGAGGCATTTCACGAGATCGCCCAAGCGGATCCGCTGGCGACGCTGCTGATCGCGGGCACAGGCGAGGAGGAAGAGCAATTGCGACAGCTCGTCGAGCGGCTGGGCCTGGCGGGCCGCGTCGAGTTTTTGGGGTTCGTCGGGGATATCGCCCCCGTCTACGAACGCTGCAAGGGCTTTGTGCTCGTCTCCGAGGTGGAGCAGTTTGGCATGGTCTATCTCGAAGCCATGCGAAAAGGCCTCGCGGCCATCGGGAACGGCGGCGCGAACGGCCCCCGGTTCATCAACACCGTCTGCCCTTCCCTGGTCGTGCTGACAGACGTTTCGCCGAGCGTGCTGGCAGCCGCCATGACCCGCGCGTTGGCGGGATGGTCGCCTGAGCGGGGAGCCGCCTTCAGCGAGGAGTCGCTCCGCTTCTCGGAAGCCGCGGTCGTGCAGGAATATCTCAACCCTCTCCTGGCCGAGATTTCCTGATGCGTTGCTCGTATGTGCTCACCGTGAAGGACGGCGCGGCGTTTCTCGAACGGTGCATCGAGTCGGTGTTTCACGCGCATCCGACGGCCGAGCTTGTGGTGGTAGACGATGGCTCGGCAGACACGAGTCCCGAGATCCTCGACCGGATGACCGGCCGTTTCGAGAGCCTGAAGGTGATTTACACGCCCGGGGTCGGGCGATCTGCGGCGCTCAATCTGGCTTGGCGGGCGACCACGGGCCGCTTCGTCGCAAACATCGATTGCGACGACCTGATGCTGCCCGGGCATGAAGAACTGGCCGCCTTTCTGGCCGAGGCCGACGAATCGATCGCCGTGATCTGCGGCCGGGCCTGCCTGGTGACCCACGATGCGGAAGCCGTATATGGCCGATTGATGAGCAGCCCCCCCGGCGGCCCGCTTGGGCCGGCCGCGGATGTCACCGAGGCCTTTATCTGGCGCAACCCGGTTTCTCATATCGCCACCGTGATTCGCCGGTCGGTGCTCATGCAGGTGGGGGGTTATGACGAAAGCCTGCCTTCCCACGTCGATCTCGATTTGTGGCTGCGGATCCGCAACGCGGGCTTGCGGATTGTTCGCGTGGAACGGGTCGTGGCCTTGAAGCGAGTTCACGCCCGGCAGTCTTTTGAGGCCAAGCGGCACCTGCGATATGTTTGTTCGAGCATCCGGGTGCAGTTCAGGCAGGCTCGGGATCTTATGGAGCGGTCGTTGGTGGTTGCGATCGGTGTCGCTCGCTTGGCGTGGGCGTGTGTGCCGAGGAGGCTTCGGCTGTTAGTGATTGGCGGGGGCAAGCCCTGCCCCGGGAGTCGTTGATGGAGAGCGCCGCCAAGCCGGAGAGCCTGCTGGCAGTTGCCGCCGAGAGGGCGGCCGTGTGGCTGCTGGCGGTGGCCGTGGTCGTGGCCCCGCTCTTGATTGCGTGCGCCCCCGAGTGGCCGCGGCTCGGGCTCGAGGTGGTGATGGGATTGGCCACGGTCCTGTGGGCCGTGTCGCGGCCGCGGTCGCCCGTCTTGATGGCGATCCCGGTCGTGGTCTCACTGCTGTTTTGCATTCAGGTCGTGCCGCTTCCCGACTCGATTCTGTTGACGATCGCGCCGATTTCTGGGGGCGCCTGGAAGGCGGAAACGGCGATTCCTGCCTCAGCCTGGGGCAGCATCTCGATCGATCCGGCCGCCACCCTGGTGGCGATCCGGCGGCTGTTTCTCGGGCTCGCCACGGCGGTCACGGTCACGTCGCTGTCCCGCTCCAAGACCTACCGCAACATCCTGATCTGGTCGCTGGCGATCACCGGCGTTTTGCTCGTGGCCGGCGGGCTCGTGTTTGGGCCCGCGAAAGACGCGAAGCTGCTCTGGGGATCAGTCGATCTCGCCGGGCAGTTTCGCAAGACATACAGCGCATCCGTCCCGCCCGTGATGTCGGCCGGGTTTGGGCTCCGGGAGTTGGTGCAGGTGGGCGACCTGCAATACGCCTTCATCTCCTCCGGCACGGGCAACGGCTTC
>CAYZFV010000353.1:0-2923 GCA_964477765.1 uncultured Candidatus Kuenenia sp. | reverse complement strand
TCGCTCGCCGCTACTGAGGAAATCGATTTTTCTTTCTGTTCCTGCGGTTACTGAGATGTTTCAGTTCGCCGCGTTGGCTGCATACACCTATGGATTCAGTGCATGCCAGTTCGGGAATCCCGGGATCATCACCTGTTTGACGGTTTCCCCGGGCTTATCGCAGTCTTCCGCGCCCTTCAAAGCCTCCTGATGCCTAGACATCCCCCATGCGCCCTTTGGAGCTTGACCACCCGAATCGAATGCTCGCGAACGAACACCTCTTCAGATGCCTTGCTCCCTCCCGACTCCTTGCGAGGGAGACGGGAAGGCAACGATTTTTCTCGCTCTTTCACACCGGCCCCAAAGGGCCGGCTGAAAAAATTTAAGCCTTGGGAGAACGCTTCAGGAAGGAGTGCTTGAGACACTCCCACCATCGGCATTCTTTCAAGATGCCAACTACCACGACCAAATTGTCAATGAACAAAACGAGCCGGTAGCACGCCACTTTTGCAGCACGCCATCGGCTCGTGACCCTGCCATTCGTCTCTACGAACGCCATGGACAGAGGTTCAACTCGGGGGCAACGCACAATTGCCGGCGAATCAAACCTCAACCCATGGCAGGCCGCTGGACGCCCAAGCCGAGCCACGAGATCGCTGCGGGAACCGATTTCCAAGAGAAAGTCATCGGCCGCTCGATGCAGGAAAATTAACGGCCGCGCGGGCCGCCGTCAAGCGGCCGTAAAATGAGCCGCACGAAACGGGCGAAACGAGAGGGTATAACCGCAGTTTATGACCCTTTCCGATTTTCTCGCCGCGCCGCATCGCGCAGCTGTCACGTTGGTGGCGGCGGCGATCGGGGGCATTGTGGCCGCCCACCCTGCCCTGGCCCAGCCCGCGGCGGCGGTGCCCGTCGCCGTGGCCCGCGTGGAACGGCAGGAACTGGCTGTCGGGCAGTCGTTCGTGGGCACGGTTTATCCGGCCCGCGTGAGCGACGTCGGCAGCGCCGTCGACGGCCGTGTCGTAAAACTGCCGGTGCTCGAAGGGCAGCATGTGGCAGCGGGCCAGCCCATCGCCGAACTCCTCCGCGGCCTGCTCGAAATCGAAAAGTCTGGAGCGATCGCCGAACTTGACCGACGGCGGCAGGTTCTCGGGGAATTGCGGGCCGGCTCGCGGCCCGAGGAAATCGACCAGCGCCGCGCCGCGGTGCAGGGGTTGGAGGCCCGCGCAGAGTATGCCCGCAGCCGGCTCGAACGGCTGCGACGCCTGGCCGAGCGGGGCACCAGCACCGCCGATGAGCTGCTCGACGGCGAGACTGAATTTCGCCAGGTGGAAGCCGACCTCCGCAGTGGCCGGGCGGCCCTCGAACTGTCCGAGGCCGGCCCTCGCGAGGAACAAATCGCCCAGGCGGCCGCCGCCGTGGCCGCCCAGGAAGCCGAGGTGGAGCGGATTGATGACCAGCTCAGCAAACATACGATTCGGTCGCCCTTCGAAGGCTGGGTGGTGGAGCGATTTACCGAAGCGGGGCAGTGGCTGTCCCGCGGCGGCCTAGTGGCCCGGATCGCCGAGTTGAGTCGCGTGGAGGTCGAGGTGCAGGTGCCGGAGGTGGCCATCGCCGCGCTCGCCACGGGCACCGACGTGCGGCTGGAATTCGATGCCGCCCGCGATCAGACCTGGATCGGCCGCGTCGAACGAATCGTGCCGCAGGCCGACCTGTTGAGCCGCAGCTTTCCCGTGAAGGTGATCCTGGAAAATCGAATCGTGGACGGTCAGCCGGTGCTCCGCGGGGGCATGCTGGCCCGCGCCTGGCTTCCGGTCGGCAAGACCGGGCTGGCGACCGTCGTGCCGAAAGACGCCCTCGTGCTCGGCACTGGCCAGCCCCTGGTCTTCGCGGTGGATCCGGCGGGAGGTCAGGCAGGCACGGGCGTGGTTCGCCCCGTTCGCGTCTCACTCGGTGCCACCGTCGGCGGCGGCGTGGAGATCACCGGCCCCATCGAGCCGGGCGCGCTCGTCGTGATTCGTGGCAACGAACGCCTCCGTCCCGGCATGAACGTCTCCTTTTCGGCCGTCCCATGAACCTCATCCAGGGCTGTGTCGCCAATCCGGTGAAGGTCGCCGTAGGCGTGTTGCTCGTCACGCTCTTCGGTGGGCTGGCCCTGGTGACGATGCCAATCCAGCTCACGCCGGAAGTGCAGATCCCCACCATGTCGGTCGAGACCCGCTGGCCCGGGGCGAGCCCGCAGGAGGTCGAGCGTGAGATCGTGCAGCCGCTCGAGGAACAGCTGCGGAGCGTGGAGGGCTTGGTGAAACTCTCCAGCGAGTCGAGCGACTCGGGGGGCACCGTGGAGATGGAGTTTGCGATCGGCACCAACATGGATCAGGCGTTGGTGAAGGCCAATGCCCGTGTTCAGCAGGTTCGCGACTGGCCGATCGATGCCGACCGCCCGGTGATCCGCACCGCCAGCTCGACCACTCGCCCCATCGCTTGGCTGATTCTCGGCCAGGCGCCGCCTGACCGCGCAGCCCTCGAAAAGGCCAAGGGCGACCACCCCGCGTTTGCTACCGATCTCGATCGCGTCCTCACCGCGCGGTCGACCGACCTCGCCCTCTATCGGCTGCGGCGGATGGTCGCGGCTCATCCCGAGTTGCAGCCTCTCGCACCGGCAGCCATCGATATCGAATCGATGCGGCGGATGGCCGAAGATGACATCGAAAGCCGACTGGAGCGGGTCGATGGCGTGTCGAATGCCGATCTTGTCGGCGGCCGGGCCGACCAGCTCCAGGTGATCATCGACCCGCAGCTCCTCGCCGCCCGCCAGCTCACGATCGACGACCTGCGGTCGGCCCTGGCCAACCAGAATGCCGACACCTCGGGAGGCGATTTCTGGGAAGGCAAGCGACGCTACGTCGTCCGCACGCTCGGCCAGTTTCGCTCGCCCGAGCAG
>CAYZFV010000352.1:0-2724 GCA_964477765.1 uncultured Candidatus Kuenenia sp. | reverse complement strand
CGTGCCCCTCGGGATCGACAAACACATGCGTCACCCGCTGCAGGCCGGCCAGAAACACAACGTCGGCCGACAGCGGCCCGCCTGCCGCCTCGTCGATCGCCACCATCAAGCCTTTCAGCGACACGCGACGTACAGCCGCTGGCTCGACGGGATCAGCCTTGGCCAGCGCCGCCCGACGGGCGGCCGCAAGTTCCTGACGGGCCGCGGGGTCGACGCTCTTGATGATGCCCTCGGCGTCGATCGCGATGCCACCCACGGCCTGACCAAAGCCGAAACCACCGCCCCCCATACCCATGCCCTGGCCGCTGGCCTCGCGCCCCGATGAGCTGATCACCGCGACCAAACAGACGAGAACGTGCCAAAGCGAGAGGGATCGGTGGCTGCCGTGAGTCATGAAGAGGCCTCGAACGGGAGGGGTGAATCGGAGCGATAGATGCTAGTCCGAGCCGAATGTGGCAGCAAACCCGATCTGTTGCTGGAAAACAGGCCCTTTTCGGGTTCCCGGCCCTCCTCTCCACAGTCGACCCGTTGTCATGGATACTACATGGCCATGCCTGCTGACTCGCTGCACCTGGTGATTCGCGATCCGGTGGCCGGCCCGTCAGCCGTGCCGCTCCTGCCCGAGGAACGGATCACCATCGGCCGGGCTCCCACCAATCATGTGGTGCTGCAAGACGACCGCGCCAGCCGCTCGCACGCCGAGATTCGCCCCGCCGGCCAAGGCTGGGTGATTCGTGATCTCGACAGTCGGAACGGCACGCTCCTCGATGGAGAGCGTCTTCACGACGACCGCCCGCTCGCCGCCGGCGACATCGTGCAGATCGGCCGGGTGGAAATCCTGGTCTGCGCCGGCGACCCGCCCACCGATCCCCGCGGTGAACCGGCCACGGCGGCCGGGGCCACCAACGCCCTGTCGGCCGAGCATGAATCGTGGCAGCAATCGATCGTGCACCGTCGCGCCCGCGGCCGGCTGCTGGAAGACATTCGCGAATCGGCCGACGCCCTGCCACGGGTCGGCCGGGCTGCCGGTGAACTCTGCCGACTGTCGTTCGCCCTCGGCAAGGCAGCCACGCTCACCGAGGTGGCCGCCGTCGCGATCGACACCGCAGCCCCGGGGGTGAAGGCGGTGCGTGGCCTGATCCTCCTGCCGGCGACGCTTGCCGAGCTGCCGGCTGATGCCCCGATCGACGCTGCGGCCTTGCGGCCGGCAGCCACGTTTCCCGCGGCTGCAAATCCGGGGCCGATCCCGGAGGCCGCGGTCGCCACGGTGCTGGCGACCGACGAGGCGGTGGTGGCCTGCTCGGTCGGAGCCACCGACGCGACCGACGACGTCGTGTCGACCATCACGGCCCCCATTCGCCTCCGCGGCCGGCCCGTCGGCATCCTGCATGCCGAAGCCCGCTCCCGGGATCATGCCGCCATGGCCGATGATCTCGAATTCGTGATGGCGGTCTGCGACGCGGTCGGCGTGGCCCTCGAAAATCTGGCGGCCCGTGAGACGCTGTCATCCAAACTGGCCAGCACCTCCGACGAGAATGAGCGGCTGCGGCAGCGGCTCCGGGCCGAATCGAAAATCGTCGGCGGCAGCGACGCGCTGCAGGGCATCCTCGGCCAGGTGGTGCGGGTGGCCACCACCAAGGCGACCGTGCTGATCCGCGGCGAGAGCGGTGTCGGCAAAGAACTGGTGGCCAGTGCGATCCACGAGGCCAGCGACCGCACGAAGGGGCCGTTTGTCTGCCTCAATTGTGCGGCCCTCTCCGAAACGCTGTTGGAAAGCGAGCTCTTCGGTCACGAGAAGGGCGCCTTCACCGGCGCCACCGAGCGAAAAATCGGCAAGTTTGAGGCGGCGCACAAGGGCACGCTCTTCCTCGACGAGATCGGGGAGATGGGGGCCGCGATCCAGGCCAAGTTTCTCCGCGCTCTCGAGGGGCATGCCTTCGAGCGGGTGGGGGGGAGCAACCGGGTGCAGGTCGACGTGCGGGTGGTGGCGGCGACCAACCGTGATCTCGAAGAGGCCGTGAAGGCGGGAGAGTTTCGCCGCGATCTCTACTTCCGCCTCAAGGTGGTCGAGATCCTCGTGCCGCCGCTGCGGAAGCGGCCGGAGGATATCGAACTGCTGGCCCGGCACTTTCTCGAGCGGTTTGTCGCGGAGACGGGCCGCCGCATCGAGGGGTTCACCCCGGCCGCCAGCGAGGCATTGCGGTCCTACCACTGGCCCGGCAACATCCGCGAACTTCGCAACTGCATCGAGCGGGCCGTCGTGCTCTCGCAGAGCCCGCAGATCGACGCCGCCGACCTGTCGCTGAGCCAACTCGCCGCCCCGGGCGACACCGGCAAGATGGCGGCCTCCCGCACGGGTACCTACCAGCCGCAATCGCTCGACGAACTCGAACGGAAGCACGTGATGGCCACGCTGGAGGCGACCGGCGGCAACAAGACGAAGGCCGCCTCGATCCTCGGCATCGAGCGGTCGACCCTCGACCGCAAACTCGCCCGCTGGGCCAAGGCCCCGTAGAGACCTGTCCGGATGTGAGGGTGGAAACGTCAGAAAGCCGCCGGCGGAAGCCGGCGGGCCAGTCCGGTATCGGCTACAGCCCGAAGTAGCGCTTCCACCGCTCGACGTCCTCGGGCCTCGGCTCGGGCGGCTTGGCATCGGTCGGCGGCCGGTCGCCCCGCCGGCGTTCCCGTCGCTCCGCCAGCCACTCGGCGCTGCCCACCGCCGTC
>CAYZFV010000351.1:0-16705 GCA_964477765.1 uncultured Candidatus Kuenenia sp. | reverse complement strand
ATGTGCCACCAGTTCCTCGGCGAAGTGGTGACCGACTGCAAGTAGCAGAGCCGCCTGCCGGGGGCCAGGATCAAGCACCGAATGAACCGCCACGCGGGTCGATCTGCTGCGGCGGTGCGCCGGAGGCAGCCCGGGGGAAGAGAACGCCTGATCCCGTCAGGACGGTGCGTGGCACGACGGTCTTGCCGGCTTGGCGCGCAGACCACTACATTCCCGGTTTCGTTTCCCCTCGGTTCCCGGTTTTTGCCATGCCCGACCCCGTCGTTCCTTTCCCGTCGGCCCTCTCCGCGACGCTGGTCGCACAGGCCGGCCAGCCGCGACCGCAGCCGGGGGGGCTGGAGCTTGTACTGACCTACCTGCCGATGCTGCTCATCGTGCTGGTGGCCTGGCTCTTGCTCTATCGGCCTGAGCGGGAGCGGCAGCGGCGGCAGCAGGAACTCCTGACAGCCCTCAAAAAAAATGATCGCGTCGTGACGGCGGCCGGCATCTATGGCATCGTCGCCAACGTCGATCGGGAAAATGATCGCGTGACCCTCAAGGTCGACGAGGCGGCCAACGTGAAGATCACCGTCACCCTGTCGAGTGTCAGCAAGGTGCTGGCAGCCACCGCGGACGATGCGGCGGCCGACGCCTGACCCCCTTCTCAAAAAACCGACTGCAGAGAGTCCAAGCAATGATGACGAGCGTTTCGATCGGTGGCATTCCCGTGGCAGGCCTTCTGGCACAGGCCGCTGCCGTGCCCGTTGAAGGCCTGCCGTGGTATCGCGAGGGCTGGGCGATGTGGGGGCTCGTGCTGGCGACGGTGGCCGTGCCGACGCTCGTCGCCTGGTGGCTCGCCCGACAGCTGCGGGCGTCCGACATGTGGGGCCGCCTGGCGGCGGTGCTCGTGGCCGCCGCCGCCGGCGGCATCGTGACCTGGCTCGGATGGCCGCCCCGGCTCGGCATCGATCTCAAGGGGGGCGTGATCCTCGTCTACGAGGTCGATGCCTCGAAGCAGAAGCCGGAAGAAGAAGGAGGCACAGCGGCCCAGCCGGTTGACATGGACAAGCTGGTCGCCGCCGTCAGTCGCCGCGTCAATCCGGGCGGTCAGAAGGAAGTCACGGTGCGTCGTTACGGCCTCGATCAACTCGAGGTGATCGTGCCCGATGTCGACCAGGCGGAGATCGACCTCATCAAGCGGATCGTGTCGAGCGCCGGGGTGCTCGAGTTTCGGATCACGGCCAATCCGGATGACCCCCGCCACAAGCAGTTGATCGAGTTGGCGACCCGGGCGCCGGGGTCCACCGTCAGCGAGGGTGGCCGTCCGATCGGTCGCTGGGTCGAACTCGACACCGCCAAGATGGATCCGGCCGAGGATCGCGGTCTGGTCACACGCACCACGGCGGACGGCCGGGTCGAGGTGCTCGTGGTGCTTGATCGGTTCAACGTGACGGGTGGTTTCCTGACACGGTCGTCGGCGAGCTACGACCAGAACCTCCAGCCCTGCGTCAACTTTTCGTTCAACTCGGCCGGGGCCGCCCTGTTCGGCACACTGACGGGCCAGAACCTGCCCGACCCCGCCAACCGGCTCACGAGCCGGCTCGGGATCGTGCTCGACGACACGTTGCTCTCAGCCCCGACGATTCGGAGCACGATCTCCAGCGACGGACAGATTACGGGAAGCTTCAAGCAGGCCGATGTCGACTTCCTGGTCGGCGTGCTCAATGCCGGCAGTCTGCCGGCGGCGCTCTACAGCGAGCCGATCAGCGAGCAAAAGATCAGTCCGCAGCTCGGGGCCGACACGATCCGCTCCGGGGCCCGGGCGATGCTGCTGGCCACGATCGTGGTGCTCACCTTCATGTTGATGTATTACCGGTTCTCGGGACTTGTCGCCGACCTCGCGGTGGTGCTCAATATCGTGCTCGTGCTGGCGCTCATGATTTCGATCAAGGCGGCCTTCACGCTCGCCGGCCTGGCCGGGCTCGTGCTTTCCGTCGGCATGGCGGTCGACGCCAATGTGTTGATTTATGAACGGATGCGGGAAGAACTCGACCGCGGATCCTCGGTGCGGATGGCGATCCGGAACGGCTTCCAGCGGGCCTTCTCGACGATTGTCGATTCCAACCTCACGACGCTCATTACCGGTGTCGTGCTGTTTGCGATCGGCACCGACCAGCTCAAGGGCTTCGCCGTGACGCTCATCCTCGGCCTCACGCTCAACCTGTTTACGGCGGTGTTCTGCTCCCGGGTTGCCTTCGATCTGGCCGAGCGGAATCGATGGATCACGAAGCTTTCCATGGCCCGGCTGTTTGGAAGCACCAACATCGGCTTTGTCCGATGGATGCGGCCGGCGATCATCGGCTCGATCCTGTTCATCCTCGCCGGGCTGGCGGCTGCCTGGCAGCGGGGGCAGGGGCTGTTTGACATCGACTTCACCGGTGGCACGAGCGTCCAGGTGGCCTTCAAGCCCGATCAGCCGCTCGATGTGGCCGCCGTGCGGGAAGCCGTGGCGGCGTTGCCGGACGTGGCGGTGAGCGCCGTGACAGGGGGCGATGCTCCGCCTGGCATCCGCTACAAGATCGACACGTCGCTGCGGGACGACACTCCCGAGGATGGCAACGATGTGGAGAAGGCTTTGCAAGCGGCGTTTCCCGGACGGCTGGCGACCTACGACATGGGGTTCCGCGACATCATGTCGACGGCGGACCAGAAGGAGGGCGGTGGGGAGGATGCTGCCCCGGCCCTGACGACCGGAGCGGTGCTCGACTTTCCGCAGAAGATCACTCTGCCTGCGCTCCGGGACACGCTCGAGGCGGCCTTGGAGGCGGAGGGCTTTGCCGACGCGCCGTTTGAAATTACCGCCGACGGGATGACGAGCCGCACCAAGCCCTATCGCGCCTGGGCGTTGTCGACCGCGCTCGCTCCGGATGCGACGCAAAAGGTGCTCGAGCGTGTGGCGACAAAGCTCCGTGAGACACCGGTTTACTTGTCGGCAAACGAGATCGGCGGGAAGGTGGCCGGAAACACAAAAATCACGGCGCTCTACGCCCTCCTGGCCAGCCTGGTGATGATCGTGCTCTACGTCTGGGTGCGGTTTCAGAATGTCGCCTTCGGGCTGGCCGCCGTGATCGCCCTGGCGCACGACGTGCTCGTGGCGATCGGCTGTCTGGCCCTGAGCAGGTTCGTAGCGCCCTTTTTGGGGTGGGCGCTGGTCGACGATTTCAAGATCAGCCTCGACGTGGTGGCCGCGCTCCTCACGATCGTCGGATTTTCGATCAACGACACGATCGTGATCTTCGATCGACTGCGCGAGATTCGCGGCAAAAGCCCGGTGGTGACTGCCGAGATGGTCGATCGGGCGCTCAACCAGACGTTGAGCCGCACGATTCTGACCTCGGGTACAGCCTTGCTGGCGGCCGTGATCCTCTACGCCTTCGGGGGGCAGGGAATCCATGCCTTCGCCTTCACGATGATGATCGGCATCGTCGCCGGCAGTTACAGCACGATCTACATCGCGGCGCCGATGGTACTGTGGCTCCAGCAGCGGGCCGCCACTGCCGGGGCTCCCGCCTCGGCCCGCGGGATGCAGCCGGCGTCGTAGCCCACGGGTGGACGGCTCATGCCGGCTGGGGAAGCCCTGCGGGCCCGGCCGGTCATGCCGGCGGGCGGACGGCCGGAGGACAATGCCGAGTCGATTTCGTGATCGATCCGCGGCCCCGATGCTGAGAGTGGATGGCATAGTTGCCCATGGAGGCGACCGGTGCCATGACACGCTGTATTCAAGCCATGCGATTCGTGATCGGTCTGGCCATGCTGGTCGGCGGCGTGGCCGTGCTGGCCCCACTGGTCGGCGATGTTCTGTGTCAGCCGGGCCCGGCCGCCGATGCGGATCATGGCCCGCCGCCGCGAGACCTCCCGCCGTTGGCGACGAGCCACGCGATCCCCGATCCACGGCTGGACTCGGCGGCCATAACGGTGCCGCACCACGAGGGGCCGGGGGCTGATCACGGCGCCGCGGCGCCGCCTGCAGCCGCGCCGCCGGCTGCGGCCTACCAGCCGCCAACCCCGCCGCCATCGCTCCCGCCCCAGCCGGCTGCCTTGGTACGCTCGGCTCCGCCCCTCGGTGAGACCTACCGCTCCACGCTGGCGGTGCCACCGCCGCCGCTTCTGGATGCCCATGGCCCTCCTCCCCTGGCACCGGGCTGGACGACTCGCAGTTCACAGCGGCCGATATCGCAGGCTCAGGCCGCCTCGGCTTCCGTGCCGGCGACGTACGCCGTGCGGGATGGTGATGATCTCACCTCGCTGGCGATTCGGTTCTACGGCCACCCGGCGGCGGCGGCGGCCCTCCTCGCGGCAAACCGTGACCACATCACCGATCCCGACATCCTACCGATCGGGGTGAGGCTGCGGCTTCCCCCTCCATGGACCATCACGGCCGGCCGCACCGCCGCCGAGTCGCGGGCCATCGAGCCCGGGCCGGGCATCGACCGCAGCCCTGCCGCCCAGCCCACAGGATTCACGCCGCGACCAACGCAAGCCACGCAGCCGTGGCTTGATCCGCTCTAGCGATCGAGCACGAGGTCGAGGAAGCCTGCGACGATCGTCGGCACCCTGGCCGCGGCATCGCTGGCCAACTCGTCGCCCGAGAGAGGGCTGTCGGCATGCAGGCAAAAGATCGAGGCATCGGCGGCCTTTTCCACCCCGTCGGCCTGCTCCTTCTTCTGCCCCGGTCCCTGCACGACCCACTCCTTCGGCCGCAGTCCCTTGAACTGGTCGGTGAGGGTTTTGGCGTCGCGATCACGGCTGCCAGCCAGCAGCAGAATCGGCAGGCTGCGGCGAAAAATATCTGTCTTGAGAGCCGGCAACATCGTGATACCTCCCTTCGCCCTGATGGCCGGGCTGATGAGCACGAGTGCTCTCACGTGCCCTCCCTGTGGCCCGCGGGTGGTGGGCGGCCAGGAGGCATCGGCCACCGTCCACAGCGCTCCGAGAGTGCCTCCCTCGCCACAACCCACCACACACAGCCGATCGGCCGAAAGGACGCCTGCAGCGGCCTGCTCCTCGATCCAGCGATAGACAGTCTCCAGGTCACCGCGGGCGAGCGCCTGATCGCGGATGCGGCCTCCCGAAGAGGCCACGATCGCCAGCATGTCGGTCTTCCTCAGCGACTGTGCATCGAGGTCAACACTGCGGCCGCCCGGCACCACTGAAGAGGTGCTTGCTCCGTGCCCCCGCAGGTCAGGGGCGACCACGGCGTAGCCCGCTGCCTGGAGGCCACGGGAAAGCGGCTCGACCGACTCATGCGACCCCTCCAGGTCGTGGATCACGATCGCGGTGGCCTTCGGCTTGGCGTCGCCGGCGACGGGATAGTACCAGGCAGCCAGCCCGACCCCATCGGTGGTGGTCAGCGAAAGCCGCTCTGCGGGGGGCGGCTCGTCGGCAGCCATCGCCGACGGCCCCGGGAGCGAGGCCAGAATGGTCGAAAAAATTATCATTCCAGCGGATAAAGACACCACCTTCCACTCAGGGCGACTGGAAGCAAGAGAAAAAACGGGCATGACGATCGATTTTCCTGGCTGCGGGATCCAGCCCTCAAGATACAATAGGCGGCGGGCCGATTGCGACGTTTCTCGGATAGAAGCGGCTGGTTTCAACACCATGAGCTCTGAGTCACCGGATTCGATGCCGGCAGTGTCGGACGACCGTCACGACATTCCCGTCTCTGGCCTCTCGGTTCCGGCTTGGGCGGTGAGTTTGGTGCTTCACGTCGGCGGGCTGCTGGGATTGGCCCTGTTTGCCTTCGACCCACCGCCGCCGCTACCTGAGCGACTGGTGCTCACCCAGGATCCCTTCGAGGACACGGTGGTGCTCGAGGCGATCGACGTGGTTGTTTCGGATGAGCGGACCGAGGAGGTTGGGGCTCAGAGCGAGCGGGGGGCCGAGATGGCCGAGGCTGTCGCCCCAGAAATTGCCGAAGTCGTGGTGGCTTCGGTCGAAACCGTGACCGAGCAGGCCGTCGACATCGTGGTGCAGCCGCTCGATCTGCTGCCCACCGCCAGGACGCTCACCGAGGCGATCGTGGTGAAGGGCGCGGTGAGTGGCGTGGGCACGGCCGGCGCCGCGGGCGCGGTCGACCGGCTGGCGGCAGAGATCAATGGTTATCTGGAGCAGCGACGTCGAAAGACCGTTGTGTTTTGGCTGTTTGACCAGTCGGTCAGCCTGGCGGCGCAACGGAACGAAATCGCTTCTCGACTCGAGCGGGTGTTTGACGAACTCGGCGTCGCCCATGGCGGCCCGAAGAGCAAGCGGCTGCTGAATATGGTGGTCGCATATGGCAAAAACGTGACCCCGATCACCAAGGAGCCCACGAGCGACAGCCAGACGGTGGTGGAGGCGATCCGCTCGATCGAGATCGACGAATCAGGTGTGGAAAACACCTTTACGGCGATCGGTGCCGCCGCGGAGGTGGGATGGCGCTACCGCAATGGTACGCCGCGGCAAAACGTCTTGGTCATCGCCTTTACCGACGAGGTCGGCAATGACGAGGAGCGGGCCGATCAGACCACGGCCTCTTGCCAGAAACTCGGCATCCCCGTGTATGTGGTCGGGGTTCCGGCACCCTTCGGTCTGCGGGAGGTGAAGATGAAGTTTGTCGAGCCTGACCCAGACTACGACCAGAGCGAGCAGTGGGCCGTGGTGGAGCAGGGGCCCGAGACGCTCTACCCCGAAGTGATCCGTATTCGCTCGGGGCGTCCTGATGACGCCATCGATTCTGGATTTGGGCCCTTCAGTCTCAATAAGTTATGTGCCGCAACAGGCGGAATCTATTTTGCGGTCCACCCGAATCGGAACGCTTCCGGTCGTGTGACCGACAAGCAGTTGGCTCCCATGGCCGCGCAGTTGCGTCAATTCTTCGATCCGGAGGTGATGCAGCAATACCGCCCCGACTACCGCACGAAGGCGGAAATCGACGGTCTGCTCGCGGCGAATCGGGCCAAGAAGGCACTTGTTGAAGCGGCGAAGACAGCGGAAATCAATCCGATGGAGTCGCCGACGATGACCTTCCCGCGGAAGGATGACGGCGACCTGGCGCGGTTATTGAGTCTGGCCCAGCGGGATGCGGCGCTCCTGCTCGATCGGGTCGATCGAACCCATGAAACCCTCGAGAAGGGAAGGCCGGACCGGCCGAAGATCGAGGAAAAGCGATGGCAGGCCGGCTACGACCTGGCGATGGGCCGGATCCTGGCTCTCAAGGTGCGGACCGACGCCTACAACAGCATGCTCGGGCAGGCCAAGGCGGGAATGAAGTTCCAAAAGCCAACGAGCGACACGTGGCAGCTGGTGCCGGCCGACGACATGTCGGGCGTCGACTCGAAGACGCAAAAGCTCGCGACGCAGACGAAGGAGTTTCTCCGGCGCGTGGTGGCCGAACATCCGGGTACGCCGTGGGCCAAACTCGCCGGTGACGAACTCGAAGCCCCACTTGGCTACCGGTGGGAGGAGCGACACACGGGCGTCAACAAGCCCGCCATGAACGCCGGCAACAACAACAATAACAACGTCCCCCGGGCCCCGCAGGACGACACAAAGAAAAAGCTCGCCCCGCCCAAGCCAAAGCGGAACTTGAAGAACGTCTGACTAAAAGTCGAGATTCTCTTCCGCGAACGACATGCGGCTTTCGTAGGAGTGGAAGAGCCGGGCGATGCGGCGGCCGAAGATCTGGAGAAACATCGCGCGAAACTGCGACTCCGATCGATCCGTCGTGGGTACGCCACCGGCGCCGGGGTAGGCAAAGTCTTCGAGGCGACGTTCAAACACCATGGCCTCCTCGTCGACATCGAACACCCGCACGATGGCCGAGCCGCGGCCGCGGTAGAGCGTCGTGCCCTCGTGAATCCGAAACTGCTCCAGGTCGATGCCCACCACCATGTCGGCGTCGACCGCCTTGCCGAGCGTTCCGTAATCGACCCAGTCGTTTTCATCGATCCAGCGGGCCACTTCCTGCTGGCTGATCACCTTCACCTTGCGGACGTTTTGCCTGACCAAGGCGCCGACGATCGCGGCGAGTTCCCGGGCCGATCCGGCATCGCTGAACTGCAGTTCGACGATCGGCCGGCAGACCACGGCCACGTGCTTGCCGCGGAGCCCGTCGAATTCGGCGGGAACGTCGTTGGGTTGGATCAGGTAAGCGATCGTCCCCAGCGTGGAGCAGCCTCCGAGCGTGATCGCCAGCAGCGACGCGGCGCAGGCGAGGAGCGGGCGACGGCGGGGGCGGGCGACGGGGGACATGGCATTTCCTCGAGGGGGCCGGTTCCTGGGCGAGGGAGGAGGGTATCGGGTGGGGCGAGCCGGCTCAATCCCGCTTGGAAGGCGGAAAAGACCGCCTCGAACGCAGTACGATAGGAACGGGTACATGGCGCCCCTCGGTCATCGCTCATGGCAGACTGTATGGTTCACGATCGATTTCTTTCTGCGGTCGAAGCGGGCCTGCCGGGGCACGGCTTCTGGCAATCGGCCGCCGTGATCGGCGTTTCAGGCGGCGCGGACAGCACGGCACTCCTGATGGCCCTTGTCGCTTTGGCCCCTGGTGCTGAAGCCGGGGCGGGGCTGGTGGTGGCCCATGCCGAGTACGATCTGCGGCCTGAGGCGGCCGTCGATCGGGATGCCGTCGCGGCGTTGGCCGGGCGGCTTGGCCTCCGGCTCGTCACGCGGCGGCTGGGGGTGAGTGGAGCGGGGCATCCGCGGGGGGAGGGAATGGAGGCCCGGGCCAGGCGGCTGCGGTATCGATTCTTCGAAGAGGTGGCCCGGGAGACCGGCGGCCGCCACGTGGCCGTCGCCCATACCGCCGACGACCAGGCGGAAACCATTCTTCATCGCATCCTGCGAGGGACGGGGCCGGCGGGAATGGCCGGCATGGCGGCGGCTCGCCAACTCTGCGACGGCGTCGCCTTGATCCGCCCGCTCCTGACGATCCGACGGCAGTGGGTGCGAGACTGGCTCCTCGCCAACGGGCAGCGGTGGTGTGAAGACGCCACCAATCGCGACACGCGTCATGCCCGAAACTTTCTCCGACATGAAATCATTCGTCGCTGTGAAGAGGGGCCGTATCCGGCCGCGACCGCGGCGGTGGGGCGGCTGGCTGAACAGGTCGGGGCACTCTCGACGGCCCTCGCCTCCGCGGCAGACTCTCTGCTCGACCGACATGGAACGCGGCTCCCCGAGGGGGCGTTGGCGATCGATGCGGCCGCGTTGGCCCCTCTGGATCGCCATCTCCTCGCCGAGGTCATGGCGGCGATGTGGCGGCGGGAGGGGTGGCCGCGTCGCGACATGGCGGCGCGGCATTACCAGCAGGTCGTGGCCATGCTGCGGGCGGTCGCCGACGAGCGGGACGTGCCTCGGGTCGAATTTCCGGGTGGTGTGGCGGCAGAGTCCGCCCCCCGACGCCGCCTGGTGATCTCGCGGCGGTCGATTCCCTACGACGTCATTTCCACCCGCTTGTAGCCACCGATACTCGCGAAGTAGAGAAGGAAGAGCAGGTAGATGCCGGCCATCGTGGCGGGAATCCACGAATCGGCCAGCAGCGTGGCCCGGTCGCCCTGCTGGTCGGCCGCGAGGGCCTCCTGCTGATCGGTCGTGGCGTTGGCTCCGGCCGCCCGGGCGGCAGCGATCTTCTGGCCGTCGAGCCCGAAGGTCTTCGTGCTGGGAAGATTGAGAAAGAGGCCGGGTGTTTCGGCCCGAAACTCCTCGTAGATTGCCGGATTCGTCTGCTTCAGGGCTTCACCGGCGAAGCGATCTTTGCAGTAGCCGAGCCCCGGGCCACCGAGGAGGCCGGCGGAGAGCATCCCGATGCCACCCATGATCGACATGGCGACGGCACCCGTCTGTGGAAAGCGGTCACCGACCACCGCCAGCATCGTGGGCCAGAAGAAGGTCTTGCCGACGGCATAGATGCCCAAGGCCGCCAGGGCCACCGGGAAGGTGGTCATGCCGCTGGCCAGCCGCAGGCCCAGCCACGCCAGCACCGACGACACGAAGAGCAGGCCGATCGGCGAGAGCTTCAACCGGGTTTCGATAAAATGGGCGCAGAACCGCAGGAAGAACATCACGGTCGACGTCCAGATAAACAGGGCCTTGCCCTGCTCGGACGAGAACAGGTTGCCGGTGATGTTTTGGATCCAGCTGTCGGTGCCGAGCTCGACCGCGCCGACGAGGGCGTGAGTCACGAAGAGAATGAAGAGCATCAGCGAGCCGATGGAAAACTTCGTCATCACGGCGACGGCCAGGAGCAACAGGCCGCCGAGCCCGTAGCCGGCCACGGCCGCCTGCTCCGGGATGAAGTTGCGAAGGATGTCGCCGAAGAAGAGGGCCAGCAGATAGCAGGCCACGGCCGAGCCGAGGATGCCGACGCTGCGAAACATGTCGACGAAACTGGCCCCCTTCTCGGCCGCCTCCGAGCGGGGAAACTTCTGGCCGAGAAACATCAGGGCATAGAGGACGGTGGGGATCAGGTAGAGGGCCAGTTGCCATTTCCAGTGGATGCCGAGGCGGTCGTCGAGGAACCAGCCGACCATCGCTCCGAGCACCATGCCTGCCGGCCAACTGGCATGGAGGATGTTGAGGTAGTGCGTGCGGTTGTTGGGAAAGATCGTCGCCACGAGCGGGTTGGCGACGGCTTCGAGCGTGCCGTTGGCGAACGCGAAGATAAACGAACCCCAGAAGAGGAATTGGTAGGCGGTGTCGGCCGAGCCGGCGCTGAGGGTTACGATCGCCGAGAGGATGTGGCCGACCAGGGCCAAGGCGACGAGCTTGCCATAACCGATCTTGTCGACGATCAGCCCGCCGATGATGATCCCGAAGCAGAAACCGGTGAGGCCGGCGCCGGTGATCTGGCCGACCTGCAAGGCACTGAAGCCGAATTCCTCCCGCCAGTTGTCAAGGATACCGCCGCGAATGGCGAATCCAACGCCGGCGGCGAGGATGGCGGTGAACCCGGCCCACAGGAGCCGCTGGGCGTTGGGCGTGGCTCCTGTCAGATCAGACCCTTGCGTGGCATCGGTCGCGTGCATGCGCGGTCCCCCCCGGGTGTGTGGCTCGATGATCGAATTGCCGTGGTTGGCGGAGATGGGACTATAGCAAGCCGTGGCGAACGGCGGAAACGGCAGTGTTTGCGGCGGCGGCGGCGGCCGGAGAGCGGGGGCCGTGGCTTGACCCTTCACCGCTCGGCCCCGTACCGTCCCGCCCCCATCCCGGGCCCGCGGCCGACGGCCCGGGCCACGCAAAGACTCCGGTTTGGCCCGCTGTGAACACGTTGACGGATTCCCTGTGGACGCTTGTGCGCTGGGCCGTACCGGTGACGGTTGCGGGCGTGCTCGCCGCCGGCATGGTCGGCGTCAACCGCCTCGGTGATGCGGTACGCGCGCGTGTCGAAGCCCGGCTTGCCGAGGCCTTCCCGGCGCTCACCGTGCATGTGCAGGCTGCGAGCCTTGTCGAAGGCGAGGGGGTGGTCGTGCGCGGCGTGTCGTTTTCCGATCCGCGCCTCCCGCCCCCGGCCCGTCAACTGGTGGAGATCGACGAAGTTCGCCTGGCGTGCAGCACCAACCTCGCCGACCTGGCGACGGGGCCACCCACGATCACGGCCGTTCGACTGCGCCGACCGCTGGTGCACGCCACGCGTCGCCAGGATGGCTCATGGTCGATCAGCGACATGTTTTCGGGTCGGCCGCCGACCGGGTTGCTGCCGATCGTGATCGAAGACGGTGAGATCGTGCTCGAGGGCACGGCACTGGAACAGCGGGTCACCCTTCGGCAGGTCGATCTCGAAATCCGTCCCGATGTGGAAGCCGGCTGGGCGACGATTCGTGGCAGCATGGCAGCCGAGCATGTCGACCGAGCCACTTTCGAAGGCCGTGTGGCACCGGCGACTCGGCAGTTTGATCTCGGTGGTAGTGTCGAGGCCCTCGACCTCACGCCCCAGCTCGTGGCCCTGCTGCCATCCGTGGAGCGGCTGCCAGCCGAGGTGCGAGAGGGCCTTGCCGGACTCCGCGGCAGCGTCTCCTTGCAATGGCGGGCCGCCGGTTCGGTGGAGGCGCTCCACGCCACGCGGTTTGCCTGCAGTGGTCGCCTCGAAGCGGGTCACTTCGAGAGCCCGCGGCTGCCGTTCGTGGTGAGTGACATGAAGGCGACGTTTCATGGCGACAACACAGGGGGGCGGATCGAGTCGCTCGAGGCCCACAGCGGGTCGACGCTGTTGCGGGGCTCCGGCAGCCTGCGGGGCTGGTCTGAGGCCGGCGACTTCGACCTGCTGCTCGAGGCCGAGCGGCTCATGGTGGGTCGCCGATGGGAGCCGCTCCTGCCCCCTGCCATCGCCGAGCAGTGGCGGAGGTTGCTACCTGCCGGCGAGGTCGACGTGCGGGCCGAAGTGACCCGCCGCAAGGGGACGCTCGATCCACGGATTTCGGTCCGGTGTCGGAATGTCTCGCTCACCCATTATCGGTTTCCCTATCGCCTCGATCGCACGGTCGGCACGGTGGTCTTTCAGGGGCGGGCCCTCTCGCTCTACCTCACGGGGCAGGCCGGAGGGCACCCGGTGCAGGTGTCCGGAGCGTTTCAATTCGATCCGGCGGGGCCGGTCGGGCATGTGGAGGTGCGGGGCGAGGGGATGCGGATCGACGACTCGCTGTTGGCGGCGATGCCACCGCGGAGTGCCGACATCATTCGGAGCCTGCGGGCGGCTGGAGTCTTCGATTTCGTGTTTCGTCATGAACGGGCCCGGCACCTGCCTGATGGCAAGGCAAACTCGCTCGGGATTCGCCTGGCGAGCTGCAGCCTGGCCTATGCCGGCTTTCCCTATCCGCTCACGAATGTCTCCGGCAGCATCCGCATGGACCGCGACGAGTGGACGATCCAAGACGTGACCGGAGCCAACGATGCCGGAGTCGTGCGGTGCACCGGCTCGCTCGTGCCGCTGCCGGATGGCGACGGCGAATTGACGCTGCACCTCACCGGCACGGGCGTGGTGCTGGAGCGAGAGCTCCGTGACAGTCTTCCGCCCGGCATGCGACAGGTCTGGGACGACCTCGACCCGCGCGGCAACGCCGACTTCTCGGCCACGATCCGGCATCAGGTGAAGCCCCGTCGCCCGTCGGTGGAGGTGCAGGCGATCCCGCATGGGCAGACGGTGTCGATCGAGCCGGCCTGGTTTCCCTACCGCCTGGAACAGTTGCAAGGACAGCTCGCGCTCAAAGATGGCCTGCTTCGCTTTGAAGGGGTGCGGGGTGTGCATGATCGCACGACGGTGGCGGCCGAGGGCACCTGCCGCTTTCTGCCCGAGGGAGGCTGGCATGTTTCGTTTGAGCACCTCGCGGCCGATCGCTTCCGGTCCGATCATGACGTGGTGCGGGCCCTGCCGACGGGACTGCAGCGGGCGATTGAAATGGTGCGTCCCTGCGGGCTTCTCTCGCTTGCCGGCGCGCTCGACATCTATTCTGCGCCGGCCGATCCCACCACGGCCGCCACGGTACCGGTCGGGAGCCAGCCGGCGCCGGCCGCGGCCTGGGATCTCACGCTCGACATGGAGCAGGGGGCTGTCGATGTTGGTGTGCCGCTGGAGCATGTGCATGGTGGTGTCCGGCTCCGTGGCCAAAGCGACGGCCGGGCGTGGCAGTCGAATGGAGAGTTGGCGATCGACAGCGCCATGTGGCGGGGCGTGCAGATGACGGGCATCACCGGGCCGGTGGCCATGGATGCCGCGGGTGCCCGGTTTGGGCTGGCTGCCGGGAGCGTGGACGACAGCCGCCCGCGCCGGCTCCAGGCGCGGGTGGCCGGAGGCCTGCTGTCGGTGGATGGTCGGGCGACGGCCGACGATGCAGGATCTTTTGCCGTCACCATGTCGCTTGACAATGCTGACTTTGAGCGGCTCTCCGGCGATATGCTGGCGGATCGTTCCGGGTCGGCCACGGAGCGGCCACGGGGTCGGGTCTCCGGGGCGTTGGAACTGACTGGCTCCCGGGCCGGCAGCCATTCGCTGTCTGGCCGCGGTCAGATGCGGCTCAAGGAGGCCACGATCTACGAACTGCCGCTCGTCGTGGCGCTGTTGAAGGTGCTGAGGGTGAAAGCACCCGATCGCAATGCGTTTGGCTCGAGCCTCGTCGACTTCCGGATCGAAGGGCCGCATGCCTACCTCGACACCGTCGAATTATCGGGCGATGCCATCAGCCTCGTGGGTACCGGTGAAGTCGATCTCGAGGGCAACGTGCACCTGGTGTTGCGGTCGATCATGGGTGATTCCCAGCAGCAGCTGCCGGCGATGAAGCGACTCCTCGGGGGGGCGAGCGGACAATTTCTTCTCATTCATGTCGACGGCACGCTGGCCGAGCCTGACATTTCGACCGAAGCCTTTCCCACGCTGGCGGCGGCCCTGCAGAAAATCCAGGCGGCCCAGCGCAATCCAGACGGCTTGCGCAATGCGGCAGCCCGCCGTGAAGCCCGACGGGATGCATTGCGTTGATCAGGCAGAAGACGAAAGGGGTGCGGCCGGGGGCGGGAGCGGGGTAGAGTGTGGGGCGACAGAGTGCCGATGGGAAAGCGACGAGGATGGCCGAGAAACCACTCACATTCGTGAAGATGCAGGGAGCGGGCAACGACTACGTGTATGTCGATTGCTTCAGCGAGCCCGCCCCCGGCGACCCGGCCGCCCTCGCGCCGCGGATTGCCGACAGGCATTTTGGTGTCGGTGGCGACGGGCTTGTGCTCGTGCAGCCGTCTCGAGTGGCGGCGGCCCGGATGCGGATGTTCAATAGCGACGGCAGCGAATCGGAGATGTGTGGCAACGGCGTGCGGTGTGTCGCGCACCTCGTCGTCGCCCGCGGCCACGCGCCGGAAGGCACGATCACGATCGAGACGGGCCGTGGAACCCTGCCGATCGAGGTGCGGCGGTCCGGAGCCCGGAAGAGTGTCGTACGGGTGGGGATGGGCGTGCCGATCCTGGCCGCGTCCGACATCCCGGTGACGGTGCCGGACGGAATCGGTGCCCGCGTGGTCGACGCGCCGTGTCCGGCGCTCGATGCCGACGCGGCATGGATCGCGGCGGCGGGCGTCGATCCGCGGATGACCTGCATCTCGATGGGCAATCCCCACGTCGTCTTCTATTGTCGCGACGTGGCGGCCGTGCCCCTCGAGGAAGTGGGGCCAACACTCGAGCGGGCTCCGATTTTTCCCCGCCGGATCAACGTGCACTTCGTAGAGGTGCTCGCGGCCGATCGGGTGCGGATGCGAACCTGGGAACGCGGGTCGGGGATCACGATGGCCTGCGGCACGGGCGCCTCGGCGGTGTGCGTGGCGGGGGTGCTCACCGGCCGCAGCGACAAGCGAATCGTCGCCGAGGTGCCGGGGGGTGAGTTGACGCTTGAATGGGACGGGCAAGACGAAGTGTTCATGACCGGGCCCGCCGAGGAGGTGTTCACGGGAGTATGGCTCCTAGAGGACAGGGCATGAAGTTTCAGTCGCCTCTGTCCATCGGGGCCTGGTCCCTGGCGTCAACCGCCTGCATTCGCCAGTGGATGGCCACGCTCGACGTCCGCGCCGAGTACGGAGACCCGACGGTCGATCCGGTGCATCCCGATTATCGTGGTGCGAAGATCTACGTCTTCTGGCATGAAAATATCCTGCTGCCGCTCTACCTGCGGGGGCACAGCAATATTTCGATGCTGCTCTCGCGCCACACGGATGCCAACATTCTCGATCGCGTCGCGCGGATGATGGGCTTCGGCGTCGTGCGGGGGAGCACGTTTCGGGGGGGCACCACGGCTCTCCGGGAACTGGCCGATCGCGCCGCGACCGGCAACCTCACGATCACACCCGATGGGCCGCGTGGGCCACGGCGACGGCTCGCGGCCGGTTGTGTGTTTCTGGCGAGCACGCTGCAGATCCCGATCGTCGCCATGGGGTTTGGCTATCAGCGGCCCTGGCGGTTTGGCACCTGGGATCGCTTCGCCATGCCACGGCCCTGGACGCGTGCGCGGGGCGTCGTCAGCCGGGCGGTGAGGATTCCGCCCGATCTTGATCGCGACGGCATCGAGCGACATCGCGCCGGGATCGAACGGCTGTTGCTCCGACTTTCGGATGACGCCGAGGCGTGGGCCGGTGCGGGGACGCGGCGGCCCGGTGAGATGCTCGTGCGGAAGGGACCCTCGCGCGTGGCTCGCAAGGCGGCCGCGCTGCCAGGGCCCAGCGGAGTGGCGCTGGAAGACGAACTCGATCGAGTCGGTATCGCCCACCACCTCGACCACGAAACCCTCGGTGCAGCCTAACGCAGCAGGCTGGGTTCGAGTCGTTCGAGACGGCGTTCGAGCCGGTCGATCTGGCGGCGGAGGAGGCGGATCTCTTCTTCGAGCGTGGACGGGGATGTGGCTGCTGCGGGAGCGATTGAGTTGGAAACGGAACGATCGGTTCGTCGCACGCCGCTGGCCGCCGCGGGAGATGACGCATCATCGCCCACGAGCGCCTCTTCGAGCGGGCGTTCCAAGGATTGCAGCACCACTTCGGCCTCCCTCGATTCGCCTCCGGGCAGCACGTACTGGAGTGGCAAGGGCGCGCCGACCGGGCTCGACGTGACCAGCCGCGTCAGTTCCTGCGGCCCGCGGACCGGCTGATTGCGGATCGCGACGATGACGCTCCCTGGAGGGACGCCAGCCTTCGAGGCCGGCAGGTCGCCAACGACGCCGAT
>CAYZFV010000350.1:0-3277 GCA_964477765.1 uncultured Candidatus Kuenenia sp. | reverse complement strand
GACGCTTCAACCTGCGTTGCTGCAGGCCACCAGGCTCGCGCCCGGGGCTTGCTGGGGAACGCTCCAATAGGCCACCAGGCTCGCGCCCGGTGCTTGCTGGGGAACGCTCCAGAAAGCCGCCAGGCGCGAGCCGGCGGGCTGACGCTTCAACCTGCGGGGCGGAAACCTACCCTGACTGCGTCACCAGGAGCGTCAGGTGATAAAACACCGGTGCGGCGAAGCACATCGAGTCGACGCGGTCGAGCACGCCGCCGTGGCCGGCCACCAGCGTGCCGTAGTCCTTCACGCCGCGATCCCGCTTGATGGCCGACATCGTCATCCCACCGGCAAAGCCCATGACCGCGATCACGAGCCCCGCGAGCGCCGCCTGCCACGGCTGATAGGGGGGCGCCGCCCACCACAGGACGGCTGCCAGCAGCGCCGTGCTGGCCGCGCTGCCGAGGAGTCCTTCCCACGAGCGATTTGAACTCACGGCCGGGGCCACCAGTCGCCGGCCGAGCATGCGGCTCCACACATATTGCGTGCCGTCGGCGAACTGCACGAGCAGGATGAGGAAGAAGAGGAGCCGGAAATTCGCGCTGCGGCCCACCGCCGCCTGCCCTTCCACGGGGATTTGCAACAGTGCCGGCGCGAAGGAGAGACAGTAGACACAGACCACGAGCCCGGCCTGGATCTTGGCCGTCCGCTCGAGAAAGCGTTTGTAGTCGCCGGCCACGGCCACGCGGGCGAGCACGAAGAGCGTGGCGTAGACCGGCAGAAACACGCTGAAGATGTCGTAGCGGTTGAGGCCCACGAGCACGTAGTGGAGCGGCGTGAACAGAAAAAACACCCAGAAGAGTGCCCGGTGGTCGCCTTTGCGGGTGGGGGTGAGCGTAATGAACTCGCGGAGGGCCCAAAACGACACCAGGCCGAAGAGCACGACCGTAGCCGTGGTACCGAGCCAGAAGGCGGCGGCGAGCACGGTGCAGAGGATCCACCAGCCGCGGAGCCGGAGGTTGAAGGTGCGGACCGCCGCCGGATCGAGTCCGCGATCGGGATGTCGCTTGAGAAACTGCCCCACTCCGGTGGCCGCCGTCAGCAGCGCCAGTACGCCCGTGATCAGCACGATCGTCCGCACGTCGTTCATGCCGCGCTACTCCTTGAGCGCCAGCACGGCCCGGCGGGCCCGCGCGAGAAAGTCGAGTTTCTGCTCGCCCTGCTCGAGCCAGAGAGGCGGGCCGAAGCTGATGCACGACAGCAGCGGCACGGGAAGAAACTCGCCGCGGGGCAGCACGCGGTTGAGATTGTCGATGAAGACCGGGATCAGTTCGATGTCGGGCCGCTTCTTGGCCAGATAATAGAGACCACTTTTAAACTCTCCCACCTCGCCGGTGATGCTGCGACTCCCCTCGGGAAACACGATCAACGATTTCGCGGTGCCGATTTCGCGGAGCATCAAGTCGACGGGGCTCTGATGCACCTTGATATCGGTGCGGTCGATGAGGAGGGCGTCGAACACGTCGCGCGACAGCCAGCGGCGGACGATGCCGCGCGACCAGTAATCCTTGGCGGCCACGGGGCGGGTGATCTCGCGGATCGACGGCGGCAGCGAGGCCCAGATCACCAGCGCGTCGAGATGGCTGGTGTGATTCGCAAAGTAGACCCGCTGGCAGGTGTCTGGCTGGCTGGCGATCCAGCGGACACTCGCGCCCGAGAGGAGGCGGGCGAGGCCGGCCAGCGCCAGGCCGGCCGCCCGGCAGAGAGGCGAGCGGCCCGTCGACGGGGCCGCGGGGGCGGGCGGAGCGGGGAGATCGGCCGGCGAGAGCATGGAAGCATCATTTCGTGTTCCGGCCCACCCGGTCAATCGGCGCTGAACCCTCGGCTCGTGTGGGTCGGCTCCGGGCCGCGTGGCAGGGATCATCGGCTGGCTCGCGGATCGGGCACGAAAGGGTTGTGGCGGCGTTCGTGGCCGATGGTGGTTGCGTCCCCGTGGCCGGGAAACACGAGCGTCTCATCGGGGAGGGAATAGAGCGCCGTGGTGATGCCGGCGGCAAGCGCATCAAAGCTCCCATCGGGGAAGTCGGTGCGGCCGATCCCCTCGCGGAAGAGCACGTCGCCGGCAAACACGACCGGCGGATCACAGTCCTCGACGCGAAACACCACATGACCGATTGAATGGCCGGGAATCTCGGCCACGTTGAGCGTGAGCCCCGCCAGGGCGAGCGACTCGCCATCGGCCAGCAGCCGGTCGGCCGGGGGGCTGTTGACCAGAAACCCGAAGGGGGCCGACAGGTTGGCCTTCGCGTCTTGCAGTTTGGGGGCGTCGTGCCGGCCGATGATGATCGGCAGCCCGGGCCACACTTTGCGAAGGGCGGCGTTGCCGGCGATATGGTCGGAATGGCCGTGCGTCAGCAGGATCGCCTCGGGCTCGAGCCCCGCCTTCTCGATGGCCGTGATGACGGCGTCGGGCTCAAACCCCGGATCGACCACCAGGCAGCGGCGTTCGGGGGGGCGATGGACCACGTAGGTGTTTTCCCCAAACGGCATCGACTCGACGCGGATCACGGCAAGACCGCCGGGGGTGGCGAGATGATCGATCTGAGCCATGGAGGATCGGGAAGAGGCGAATCGAAGGACTGGCGACGCCGCTCCGAGCATGGTTGCGCAGTGGAAGAGGGGCAACCCGGTCGGCTCTTTGTGCCGAAATACCGGCAAAACCTGGCATGGCCGCCGGAAATGCCCTCCGCTAGACTTCCGCCGCCCGCGGGCTGCACAAGCGCATGTGAAACTTGTGCGGCTCTCCGGAACATGCCGGCATGGCAACTGTTCCTCATGGCCGCGGGCATGATGAGCGATTCCAACACACAGGATTTCCGTTTTCCGGACGGCATCTCTTCGACACGACTGATGATGGCATGGATGCCGTCACCGCGGCGGGTCTGTCCGGGAAATCCATGGAGGGAAAGATGATCGGCAAGCAGATAATCGTCGGTTTTCGCCGGGTCGGGTTCGTGATCGCGACCGCCCTGCTCGTTTGTCTGCCGGTCTCGGCCCAGCAGCCTGCGGCTCAGCCGCCCGCGCCGGTGGCCGGCGCCGCCCCGCAAGGCCCGGGCCTCGTGCCCGCCGGCGATGCCTCGCAGATGAACATCAACGCCGGTGACGCCAACGCGGCTGCCGCCGGTGCCCATCCCCTCGAGCCGGCCCTGGAATTGGCCGCCAAGGGTCTCGCCTCCATTCAGGCCAACATCCATGACTACTCCTGCACCATGGTCAAGCGGGAGCGGATCGACGGCAAACT
>CAYZFV010000349.1:0-3271 GCA_964477765.1 uncultured Candidatus Kuenenia sp. | reverse complement strand
CGGGTGGTGCAGCTCTTCATGGCGGGGGGCGCGGGCCATATTGACCTCTTCGACTACAAGCCCGAGCTCGTGCGGCAGCATGGCAAGCCGAGCGATTTTGGCGAGCATGTCGAGGCGTTTCAAAACGGCCTCGGCCCGTGGCTCAAGCCGATCTGGGATTTCAAACCGTATGGCGGCTGCGGCAAGCTTCTTTCCGAGCCGGTGACGGCGCTGGGCGACGTGGTCGACCGGATGGCGTTCATCCACAACGTGGTGAGCACGTCGGGCGTGCATTCGGCGGCCACGCTCCTGCAAACCACGGGCTTCGTGCTGCCCGGCTTTCCCGGTGCCGGCTGCTGGGTGAGCTACGCGCTCGGGTCGATGAACGACAACCTGCCCACGTTCGTCGTGCTTCCCGACCACCGCGGCTACGGCTCCAACGGCGTGAAAAACTGGGACGCCGGCTTCCTGCCGGCGCAGTACAGCGGCACGGTCGTGCATCCGGCGGCGGAGGAGCCCGTCGCCGATTTGCGGCCGCATCGCACCGCCGCATACGTCACGCCCGAGGCCGACATGGCTGCCCGCAGGGTGCTCGCCGCGCTCAATCGCCGCCATCTGGAGAGTCGCGGTGGCGACGATCAGCTCGATGCCCGTATTCGCTCCTATGAACTGGCGGCCCGGATGCAGCTGGCAGCGCCCGAGGCGCTCGATCTCACTGATGAGCCGCAATACATCCTCGATCTGTATGGCGTGCAGCCCGGCCGCGGAACCTGGCCCAGCCACATCAATGCCGAAGAGGAGACCCATCACTTTGGCCTTCGCTGCCTCGCGGCGCGGCGGCTACTGGAGCGGGGGGTGCGATTCGTGCAGGTGTGGAGCGGCAACGACAACGGGTTTCCCCGCCGTAACTGGGATAGCCACGAGGATGTCGAGCGTGATCACGGGCCGCTCGCCACCGGCATGGCGCGGGGAGCCGCGGCCCTCATCCAGGATCTCGAGCAGCGGGGCCTGTTGGACGATACGCTCGTGCTCTGGACAACCGAGTTTGGCCGGATGCCGAGTTCGCAGGGGGGCAAGGGGCGTGATCACAACCCGTTTGTGTTCACCAACTGGCTGTGTGGTGGTGGGGTCAAGGGGGGCGTCACGCACGGCGAGAGCGATCAGTGGGGCTACAAGCCGCTCGATCGCGACCATCCGACCACGGTGCACGACGTGCATGCCACGGTGATGAAACTCCTCGGCATCGACCACACGAAGCTGACCTGGCGCAACAACGGCATCGACCGCCGCCTCACCGACGTCCATGGACATGTGATCGACGGCATTCTGTCGTAATCTTGCAGCGTCGCCCACGCGACCGCAGCAACCACTTCTTTCTCTTGGTTGACAGCGGCCTGGCGTCGCGGCATAATATGTGAACATGTGTATCTCGCTCGCTGTTCGTTCGTCCCGTGGGGAGTTGTCCAATGACGCTTGAATCGATGCATGAGTGGATGCGGAAGCGACCCTTCGAGCCTTTTCGGGTCTCGACTTCTGCCGGGGAGGCGTATGAAGTCCGCCATCCGGAAATGGCAATGCTCACCCGTACGGAGCTGCTGATCGGCGTCGCGGAGCGGCGTGGATTTCCCTCCCGCTATCGAGCCGTCTCCCTGCTGCACATCACGGCGGTCGAGCCGCTCGATTCCACCGCCGCCGCCTGATCGGTTACGGGACAGGGCGGTGGCATCGCTTGCATATCGAGCGGTAGACCGGCTTTCGTTGAACCGCACCAACGCCCACGGCGACGCGATCATTGACATCCGTTGGTGAAACCTGCTGCCATTCGTGAAACTCAGACGGGCCCAAGGCCCGGGAGCGGGCCGGTGCTCGACCCGAAGGCGTCGGCCTCGATGCCGAGCCGCTCGAGCACCGTCACGAACAGATTGGAGAGCGGCAGGTTGTCGTCGTGCGGAAACGCCAGGTGGCTGCCGTGGCGGAAGCCGCCGCCGGCGACGAGAATCGGTAGGTTGGTGTTGTCGTGCGTATTCGCATCGCCGAGGTTGCTGCCGTAGAGCACGATCGTGCGGTCGAGCAGCCGGTGATCTCCCTCGCGCCGCTCCGCGAGCTTCGCCAGGAGCATCGCCAGTAGGTCCATCTGCAACCGGTCGGCCGCCTCGAGCTGCGCGAGCTTCTCCGCCGACTGGCCGTGGTGGCTCAAGTTGTGGTAGCCGTCGGTCGTCGTCCGTTCGTCGGCCAGCCAGAAGGCGGGCGTGGCGAAGGCGTCGATCATCAGCGTGACAAGCCGCGTCGAGTCGGTCTCGATCGCCAGCCGGGTCATCTCCAGCATCGCCTCGAAGCCGGCGAAAATCCGCGCGCGGTCGGTGACGTCGTCAGGCTTGGCCGCCGGCGCCGGCGGCTTCGGCCGCTCTTCCCACGCCCCCGCCACCTGCAATCGCTCTTCCAGTTCGCGGACCGACGTGAGGTATTGATCGAGCCGCCGCCGATCGGCCGCCGACACCTGCGGCTCCAGCCGCCGGGCATCGTCGCCGAGGGCATCGAGGATGCTCGCCCGCTCCCGGAGCTGACGCCGCCGCTCCGCCACCGCCGCCGGGCTGCCGCACACGAACAGTTTTTCAAACAGCCGACTGGCCCGATCCTCGGGCGGAATCAGGCAGCCGTCGCGGGTCCAGGCGAGGCTGCGATTGGCCTTGTCGATGTTGACGCCCAGATTGAGCGAGGGAAACCGTGTGAGGTGGCCGATCCGCTCGGCGGCAAACTGGTCGAGCGAGATCGTGTTGCGAAAGCCGCTGGCCGTGGGATTCCGAGCCGCCGTCAGAAAACAGTTTTCCGTGGAGTGGCCGCCGCGAACATTGGGGTGCGAGAGGCCACTGATCACGGTGAAGTCGGCACGGTGGGCGGCCAGCCGTTCGAGATACGGCGAGAATTCATATTCGGGCCCGCTGGTCGCGGGAAAGAACGGCTTGGGCAGGATGCCGAGGTTGTTAGAAACAAAGATCGCCCGGAGCGGCGGGCTTCCGTCGGCGGCCGCCGAAACCGGCAACGCCTCGAGCCAGGGCAGGGCGAGCGACACGCCGGCTCCTCGGAGCAGCGTGCGGCGGCTGAAGCGAGCGGGGATGACAGGCCGGCTCATGATCGCGTCTCCTCGGTGGTCGATTCCGCAGCCAGCGGTGGCAGGCCGCGGAAGATTCGGCTCGTCACGAATGCTCGCAACAGGTCCCCCACGCGGTAGCCCGCACCGGCGGTGGCATCGAGCAGCGCCTCGATCTCCGCTCGATCGGCGAATCGCAGCGGT
>CAYZFV010000348.1:0-5137 GCA_964477765.1 uncultured Candidatus Kuenenia sp. | reverse complement strand
CGGCATCAGTCGGGCCGCAATCTGTCGGCTTGAGAATCTCGTGGACGGGAATCCCACGATATCAACCCTCACTCGCCTGGCCGATGCACTCGGCAAACGACTCGTCATCGCCGTCGAGGACCGCTGACACCAGCGGGCCGGCTCCGCCGCAGCCACCGGGCTCGCGCCCGGTGCTTTGTGGTGGCCCACGCTTGACGAACGTCACTCCAGGAAACGATGCTGATTCTATGAACATCGATTACCCGGTCATTGTGAAACGATCCGACGAGGGGTTTGCGGTGGGCTGCACGGCCCTGCCGGGATGTTGGTCTCAGGGAGCCACCGAGGAGGAGGCCCTTGCGAACATCCGTATCGCCATCGAAGAGTATCTCGAAGCCCGGCAGAGTCTTCTCGAAAACGAAGATGTCCGGACGGTCACCGTCTCGATCGCCTGAAACCGATGCCAAGCATTCCTGGGATAGGACATCAGCAGGCGATTCGCGTTCTGGAGAAAGTCGGCTTCAAGGTCATTCCTGAGGGCAAGCATACGGTGATGTCCGATGGGGAGAGGCTCGTGACGATTCCCCGTCACAACCCTGTGAATGCGTTCACGATGGGCGGAATCGCCAGAGACGCCGGCCTCACACCGGATGCGTTTCGTCGCCTTCTTTGATCCAGCCGCGAGAGATGACGCATCGGCCGGATCCGACTCGAGACGACGTCGTATCGTATCCGCTGCTTGAATCGCCGACGTAGCCCCAACAACCCCTGAGATGCTCAAAAGCTCTGCCGCAGCGTCGAGCGAATACTCAACCGTGTAGATCAATCGCTCGCTCCGTCCTTGACCTTGGCGACCAGTTCGTCCTAGGAAAGCCGTCGCTCGCCACGGCTGGCTCGACTCCGGGCTCTTTCAACCTCTGCCTCTGGTGGCGATCGTCGGACGAGCCCAATCGCTCGACCATTCGCGTCCACCAATTCGATGGGGGCTTCGCTCATCCGAATTTGGACAGCAACTTCTTCAGCAACGACAACTTTTGTCATGATTGAATCCTTTCTGCCACGTTTTATCCAGGCACGCGGCGCTCGTCATCGGGGCTGGCTTTGTCATGGAATCGTAGGCGATGAAGGAGAAGGGCGAACAAAGCCCTCTTTGCTCAAAGAGGCTCCCCACGGGCGACGAGATCTCTCCAACGTGAACGCCGATGGTGCGTTTCATAGGCCCTGCGGACCTTTCGGACGGCGGATGCGCTTGGGGAGCCGCTCGCGATCCAGCAAGAGGCCGTGCTCATCCCGCCGATCGTCGAGGATGTCGCCCAGAGCATCGCCAAAGCCGAGCACAAACAGCGCCATGGCATACGCCCCCATCCCAACGGAAGCATCGCCCTTCTCCATGCGGGCGTAGGTGCTTTTCGCCACACCGATTCGCTCTGCCATCATGGCCGCGGTGAGATGCCGTTTCCGACGGGCGACGCTGATATCAGACCCAAACTTGTGGAGCCCGCGTTTCACCCGACTTGGCAGCTGGCTGGAAACGTTTGATCGCATGATACCTACACATGATCCTTTACGCATTTTAAGAACCGATACATCGGATCATAAGATGCCGAATGATGAAAAGCCAGCCCGGTCCAACCGCCCGGCCACCGAATCGTCGCAACCGCTTGCGATGGACGGCTCAGGGAGACGCCATCGGATCGCCGCCGCGGCCACCAGGCTCGCGCCCGGTGCTTTGTGGTGCCACCAGGCTTGCGCCCGGTGCTTTCTGTCGGCAGGGCTCGCGGCCGATTTGAACCATTTTCTTGACCTTCCCGTATAGGGACGGTACCGTGGAGCCAAGGGCAGGGCAGACCCCTTTTCCACATGACCGTGGAAGGGAGCGCGAGATGAATCGCAATCTGCTGTTGGGTGGAATCGCTGCGGCGATGTTTCTTCTCTCCGGGCTGGTGGCGTTGGCCTCGTGGTCTTCCGGGGGCACCCCGCGGCGACCCACCCCGCCGGCCGCCACCGCATCACTGTCGGCAGCCACCTCGGCCGATGCCAAAGCGGCAGCGATTGTCGGCATCGCCCGCGAAGGCCAATATTCCGCCATGCCGCAGCTGATCGTGGCCATTGAAGACGGCGATCCGATCGTGGCCGGCAGGGCCCTCGCCGCGGTGCAGCATCTGCTCGGCGTGCGATACGAGTTTGAGCCGAGTTGCCTCAAGTCTCCCAAGGAGCGAGCCGCGCTGGCCTCCATGGCCCGGAAGGACTGGGCATCCCTGCAGAAATTTCCCAGGTTTCAACAGTCCCAGAAATCCCCGGAGGCTCTCCGATGAAACGATCTGCTCTGCATCTGCCGCGTCGCGGCTTCAGCCTGATCGAAATGCTCGTCAGCATCTCGGTGATCTCCCTGCTCGCCTCGCTGCTGCTCCCTGCCATCCAATCGGCACGGGAGTCTTCGCGGCGGTCCAACTGCGCCAACAACCTCAAGCAGATCGGCCTCGCCTGCATGAGCAACTATGCCAAGCATGGCCGGTTCATGAGCGCCTACGACTGGCGGCAAGGCGTGCTGCCGGAGATGGAACAGAGCCGCAACCATCTCGTCTGCCCCAACGATCCGAAAGAAGGCATGTTTGATGTGGAGGACTACACCGTCTACATCGTCAACAACAAGCGGTCGATCCCGCTCAAGCCCGGGCCGTGGTGCTGGATCGGCGATTCCGATTTCTGTCAACAGTTTGCCGAAATCACGGTGACCAATCCCGATGCCTACTTCATCGGCTTCGAAGACCTCGCCTACGACACCCCGTTCGACGGCATCGTGCTCGTGGAGCCGCTCCCGCAGGGAGGCTCCCGCCTCAGCCATGTCGGCGGCCATCCCCATGCCTACCGCCATCAGCTTCTCGACCCGCGGGGGAAGGTGCTGGCCGACCCGTTCGACAAGGGCTTTGTGTGGGACGTCCATGGCGTGGAAAGCAGCTATGCAGCGAATAGCCGGCTGCATCGCTTTCAGTCGGATGCCAACAAGGTGTTGGCCCTGGAGTATCGGAAGCCGGTCGCTCATGTCGTCGGCCCCTGGGCGGTGGGCACGATCGAGTACACGCAGGACGTGGCGGCACGACATCGTGGCATGGTGAACGTGGTGTTTGGCGACGGCCGCGTCGAGGCACGGCGGGCCGAGGATCTCGACCCCGGAGTCGGGGCAATCCACGACCGCGAATGGTGCCCCCACATCGATTCCGCCCTTCGCGCCACCCGGGCGGGGTGAATCGCGCTCCCGGGCTGTTGTGGGGGCCGGCGGTGCAGTAGGCTTGGGGCCGGCGGGAGAGCGACACATCACATTCCGGCGAACAGGTCCACGTGCAACCAGCGCAGCCCAAGCCATTCACCCTGATGCTCGTCGAGAAATCGCCAAAATCCCAAGAAGCCTTCCGGCGGTTTTTCGCCGCGCTCGGCGTGCGGTTGCTGATCACCACCAATGCCGAACGGGCTCTGGCCCGCCTCGCCGAGCCCTCGCCGCCCGCCAAGGGCATCGTCTTCAGCGGACTCGAACTCGCCGCCGAGGCCGCCAAGGCATTCAACGCGATGGCCGGCCACCCCGACCTGAAGCGGACCCCCGCCATCATGATCGCCACCCCGAAGCAGCAGGGCCTCATCGACAGCGTGCAGTGCGACGACAGGCGACGGCTCGTCTTCGTGCCCCTTTCGGTGGCCGACGTGACCGGAATGCTCAAAGAACTGTTTGGCTACCAGCCCCCTCCGCCTCCCGAGAAGCCGGCGTAGCCGCGGCCTACGGGATCACGAAGCGAAACCGCTGCTCACCGAGCCGGAAGAAGCAGTTGCTCGTGAGCATGATCGAATTGATCGACACCCACACGCCGTTGCGGGTGTAGTCTGCCTCCATCAGCCAGGAGCCGTCCCGCTGCCGCTTGAGCGAGGCATGCTGGTCGGCCACGAGGGGATCGTCGAGCTCGATCTCCGCGCCGCCGGCGGCCCGGCCGATCGTGACCGATTCGCTCCGCAACGGCAGCTGCAGCGCGCCCGGCTTTCCCGAAGCCTCGATCAACACCGGCCAGACGGTTTCCGGCATCGACACCGCATCCATGTGGTTGGTGTCGGTGGTGGAGAGCTGGCGGGCCGCCGGCCGCAACGGATTCCGCAGCCGAAACCGTCGTGCCCCGATGATCATCACCGTCGTCTCGTGAAACACCGACCGCGAACTTCGCACGAACGTGCCATTGACGCTGCCCAGATCGTGGAGATGCCACTGGTAGCCTCCCTTCCACGGCACCCGCCGGATTTCGGCGTGGGCACCGGACACCGAGGGATCGTTGGGTAACACAAGGCTGCCGGACGTGCGGCCGATGCTGAATGTCTCGGTGCGAATCCGAAACTCTTCGCCGTACTCGCGGGAGCCATCGTCGAGCACCGTGAGCACGGGCACGGGCGGGCGGAGCGTGGGGCGATATTCGTGGATATCTTCGCCGGTGAATCGCTCCTCCGACATCGCGTAGCCAGGCAACGGTTCGCCGAGCCAGCGGAGGATGCGGCTCACCGAAGGCCCCTGCTCGAGCTCGGGCAGTTTGGGCGGCTCGCCATTCGGCGGCACCTGATCGGCTGGGTTTGAATGGCTCATGAATCGATTGATTCCGGTCTGCCCTTGCGATGAGCATACCCTAAATCTGGCCGGCTCACCCCACCGTATACTGGAGCAATGCCCCGCCGACACTGGTACTACCAAAAATCTGACGGCAAGCGGCACGGCCCCTACTCCTCCCGCCGCATGAAAAAGCTGGCCCGCCAAGGCCACCTCGAGCCGCGGGACCGCGTCTGGAAGGCAGGCAGCCCGGCCACGTTTCTGGCCGCCGATTTCCCGCAGCTGTATCTCCGCGTGGCCACCCACCGCACCTGGCTGCACCTGCTGAAAACGCTCACCGCGATGGCCGCCTGCCTGCTCGCCGCCGCCTTCACCGGCCCCTGGAGCAAGCTCGCGGTCGCCCTCCCCTCGGCCGCCGATCCCTGGCTCACGGGGGTCTGCATCGCCAGCCTCGCCGCCGCCATCATCGCCGGCGGAATCGGCTTTATCCGACTTGACGCCACCTTCATGATGATCCCCCCCGAGCGAACGGCCCGACGGCGGCGGTAGCCGAGGCCGCAGGAAGCCGCCGGCGCAAGCCGG
>CAYZFV010000347.1:0-3871 GCA_964477765.1 uncultured Candidatus Kuenenia sp. | reverse complement strand
CGCACAGAAACACCGGGAAACGCCTGCGAGACAATATACTTCTGGAACGCGACGTCTCGAATGTATCGGAGCCAATCAGCCGCCACGCCAAACTTCGTGGTGAAGTCGCCGTCATCATCTTCCGAGTAGCCCTTCGACTTGACCTCATAGAGGTCGATGCCGGTCGGCGACTTGCAGAGTATGTCGGTACGAATGAAGAGATCCCCATGGCGGATCGCCGCCTCGAAGATCGTCACGGTCGTCCGTTCGAGCAGGGCGTCTGTCTGCCGGACCGACTCGTCGTGGTCGAGCGTATCGACCATCTCGCCCTCGGGAAAATACAGCCGGGCAAGAGCACCCACCCGGTTTCCCTCGTTGGCGAGCGATTCCATCAAGGGATCAGTGGTCCAGACGCTGGCGTATTCCCCGGGCTTCGCCGTGTAGAAGAGCTTCGTCGGGCAGGTACACGCCATCGTGAATCGCGACTTCGTGAGATAGCGCCGCTTCGGCTTGGCAAAGCCGGCAGGGCCGCCAAAGGCGACCTGCTGGAGGGCCAGTGAATGGCCGGCCGACGAAGAGGCCGCCGCGTCAAACACCGTCTTGCCGCTGAGCAGTGAGCCGTCGATCTCGCTGCGGATCGATTCACAGAGTTCCTCCACCGTTGCGAGGGTCGTGCCGAGCCGATCGAGCACGACGGCCCGTGACCGACCGGCGGCGACGCCGGACAACGCATACCGCAGATCATCGAGGCTCGCCCACGCCTGGGCAAAGTCGTCTCGGACCACCTTGCGACAGGCGGGATCGTTTTGCAGACGGTTGACGTGGGAGGCGACTTCTTCGGCAAGACCGGTGAGGGCCGTGACGACCGTGTCGGCAAAGTCGCTGCCGACGCGGCCGATCAATGAGTTTCCCGAAACGGTTGTCAGACCATCTTCGAGTTCGTCGCAATGCTCGGCGAAGTCGTGCAACGCGACATTGGCACCGGCCACGAAACCTGAAATCTTGCGGAGGCAGTAGCGTTGCCGGTGGAGCGACTGCGCTGTGGCAAGAGCATCGCCGGAAGTCGCCGCCGCCCGCTCGAGGCTGGCCTGAAGCACGTCGTGTGGCACGGCAAGAGCCAAACCCTCGACGGTCGTAAATTTTGCCACTGTCACGCCCAGCACCTCGCCTGTCTGGGCGTCGAGTACCGGGCCACCGGAGTTGCCCGGATTGAGCGTGATGCTCAACGACCAGCGGGAAGGCGACAGACTGTCGGAATAGACCGGCCCGAGCCGCCCATCGGTCACGACATTCTCCAGTCGTTCCCCGTTGCCCCCGACTCCCGGGCTGCCGATGACCGCGATGCGGTGGCCGTTTTGGTGATGGAAGCGAGGACTGATGCCGAGCGGCGGGGCCAACGCCTCAACAGACAAAAATGCTAGATCATGCTCCGGATCTTCACCCACGAGCGACACCGGGTAATGCGTGCGGGCATGGGTGACCGGATCGATGAACAGGGCCGTGAGGTCTTCCACCGCATCGTCGGCAATGACGTGGTAGTTGGTGACGAGCAGGCCCGGCCTCGCCATGAACGCCGAACCATGCCCCACTCGGCAGGCGATGAGCGCAACCGACGCCAATGCATCGCGCACTGGATCGAGTGAACTGGAGGGCGGGGCGACCGCCACCGACTCCGCAGCCGCTCCGTTGTCGGCAGATGCCGGCAGCCCGGGAGCCACATCACTCGGCGGCTGCCCGGCTGAACGCAGGGGCATCACCGGAGGTACCGGGGGTGGACCTGCAGGGCCAGCCTTGATCGCCACGGCCGGAGGGAGCGGAGGAGGCATCGACGCCGCAGTGTGTTGCGGCGCCGGAGAGATCGGTTGTGGTGCCGGCGGGGTTGCCAACACCGGGTCTTCATCCAGTTGGCACTGTGCGACCCTCGTGACGTGTACCGGAAGCGAATCGATGACGAGGCACTGACCAAACGAGAGAGGTATCAGGCAGGGCCCGGAAATCGGCCTGCCATCCACAGCGATGCTCGCTCGTCCGCCCGAATGCAGCCAAAACATGCGGCCCGCGTAGAGGAGCCGCAGATCGCCCTTGAGGTGAGCCCCGATCGGCAGAGCGATCGCATGGTCTTTCGCCGAGCGGCCGATCGTGGCATGGCGGTAGAGGAAAACGTATTCCTCTACCGGCACATTGTTAAGCCGCCGCAGGCGGGCAGCCTCGATTCCGGACGCCTTCGCCACCTGCCAAAGCCGCGAGGCCGGCTCGCCGGCCGTCTCGAAACAGACGTCGTCCCACTTCAGATCGGAATGAAAGTCGGGGTCATCGGGATCCCGCCCGGAAATAGTCAACTCCATCTCGAGCGACAGCGACGACGACAGCGGTGACGGCAGATCGATATGCCGACCACCATGCGCGTCGAGATACGTAAATGTCTTTTCCTCCTTTACCGGATCGCAATCAACATCCACACCTTTGGCTGATTTTTCATCGACCAACACGAGGCCGTCGTCGCTCAGATCGAGAGCGATATGAGTCCGCGAAATCGCCCGGCTGCCCTCATCATGCTCGGTGGATCGTGGGAGAAAACGCAGGCAGATATCATTCTCCGGCCGCCGTTGCCGACCGAGAGTGGCTCGCTTCTTGGCGATCACGTGAATCCGCCGGTCGCCGCAGACGAGAGTAATGGAATCGGTCTTGTTGGGCTGCCCAACTTCGACCACCTCGGGCAGCCGCTCATGAATGTCGCGGTTGATCTTCAGCTCGTACTCAAACACGACCGGTGCCGCTGGTGGGGCCGGTTGCTCCTGAGCCTGGGCGAAGTTTTGCAGGTTGATGATCGCACTGTCGTCGCCCTTGAGCACAACGCGGCTGAACGACCGGAGATCGTGGCCCGCGAGATTCACGACCGATTGCCCGTCGCCATCGATCACGAGCTCCCGCTGTCCGCTATTGCCATCGGGAATGTTCAGGCGGATGCGGGTCTGAAGGAATCGCGGCTGGTCCGTAGTCGCATGTGGAAACGTGACCGCGACGTCGATCACGTAGAGCCCAGGCAACGCCGGAAGCCCGTTGCTCGTGACGCTGAACGGCACATCAAACGTCCAGAGGCCCGGCTCCTCGGTGCGAATCTGCCGAAAGGAATTAGCGGGATGATCGTTGTCGAGCCCGCGATCGACGGTCACCTGCACCGTGGGCCTACCCGCGGCGGCCGATCCGATCAGATTGAAGAGTGGCCGGGCTACGCGGCCAACCTGCGGCAGTTCACCCCAATCGACGAGCAGACGTGGGCGAAGAACCACGGGAGAATCGGCCGTATCCATGCGAGCCTTCCAACAACGAGCAGCAATGGCAAATAAACGCGATCATGCCCGCGGCGGTGGTGCGGGCGGCACCGTGGCGAAGACACCGGCGAATTCCCCGCAGTCCACGATCGCAATCCACCCCTCCATGCCCGCCTTCCACACGAGGGCATCGGTGCCGACTTGCCCCTGCTGAACCATCACCTGCACCTGCCGCACGGAATGGGGGCCGCTTTGGCTGCCGCCGCTGGCGACATGCCACTCGGCAACTGCGGCAGCCACCGCAGGCGGTGCCGCCGCAGGCGATGCTGGTCGGGGTGGAGTATGGGCCGCAGCGAGGCCGCCAATCATCTGGGCCACGGCATCCTGCTGCCCCTTTAAGGCCTGATTGAACACGCTGGCGATGGCGTCGGCCTTGCCGCGCTCGGCTTCATGAAGCTTTTCATAGAGACGGAGCCGCTCGTCATTGAGAGCCTGCTGGTCGCCGCGGCTGGCCGCCTGGATCTCGGCCTGGGACTTGGCTTCCTGAATCTTCAGATCGGCGAGGGCTTTGGCGTTGTCGGTGCCGCTGGTGGCGATGAGGGCCTCGGCACTCAACGAGC
>CAYZFV010000346.1:0-3992 GCA_964477765.1 uncultured Candidatus Kuenenia sp. | reverse complement strand
CCGCGGAAGGCGGTGCCGTTGCGAACGTCGTCCCAGCTGCGGGGAATGCGGAAGAGATCGAAGTTTTGCTCGTCGATGACAATGTTGCCGACGAGGCCGGCATTGGAATTGACGCCGGCACCGATCATGAGGCGGCCGGTCTGCGTCTCCTCGGCGTCGACATCGAGAATGACGTAGGGCTCGTTGCCGGGGAAGACCTGCACCGGCTGGCCGAAGCCCGGCGTCATTCCCGGCTGGGCGAAGTTGGGCACGGCTCCCGGTACCTGCCCGGGCGCGAAGCCCGGAGCCGGAGGCGGCAACGCGCCGCCATAGCCGATCGCCGGAGCCATGCCACCCGGTGGCTCCACCTGCCCCGGGGCGGGCAGCTGGGCGACGTAGGTGGGCTGTGGCGGCGGAGCGGCTCGTGAGTAATCGAGGGCTGCCGGTCCGGTCGGTGCCAGGGGAGCGCCTCCCCACCGCTGCTCCTGCGGCGTGGGCTGTGGGCTCTGGCCCCGCCACACGGGCGGCCGCGGGGCGGCGATCGCCTCACGTCGCGCCGCGGGAGCCGCCGAGGGTGGCGCGACCGCGCCGCGCTCGGCGGGCACGGCGACTGGCTCGGCCGGCAGCGCGCCCCGCTCGGCGGGCAAGGCCACGTTGAGATCGCCTTCGAGCACGAGGTTGAGCACCGCCTCGCCATCGTCGTCGGGGCTTTGGCCACGGAAGCCCTGCCCCGGCCCGGTGGCGATCTGCTCCTCGCTCCGCTCCGGCTTGCTGAAGACGATCTTCGGCCCCTCGCCCTTGGCGGCGTCGTTGAGAAACAGGCCGCTCGACTTCAGCCGCCGTTCGTCGGCCCGTAGCTTCCGAATGTCGAGAATGTCGCCGGGCCGCAGGGAAAGCCGATTGAGGATCGTGCTGTGCTTGGTGTGCGGGTGTTCGCCGCCGATCCGCACGTTGATCTGCCCCACACGATACCGCTGCCCCTCGGTGACGTTGTAGACGAGGTCGAGCTGGCCCGGCTCCTCGAGAAACCGCGGATCGGCGCGGATGTCGGCAAATACGAAGCCTCGACCACCGTAGATGTCGCGGACCAGATTGAGATCGCTCTCCATCTGCGACTGATTGAAGGCCTGACCGCTGGTGAGCTTGAGGTCGCGGGCGAGAAACTCGCTCTTGAATTTGCTGTTGCCGATAAACGAGACGTTGCGAACCTTGTAGCGCGGCCCCTCGTTGATGACGAAGGTGAGCATGGTCCAATCGCGGCCCGCGCCGCCGACCGCCTGCACCTCCCGGCCCACCTTGGCCTGGAAAAAACCAAGGCTCCGGTAGTAGGCCGTGAGCGTGTCGACATCGGCATCGATCTTTTCGCGATCGATGTCGCCGCCAAGCAGCCAGAAGAAGCCCGGCTTCGACTTGATCTGGGTGAGCAGCCGGGCATCACTGGCGATCGAGTTGCCCACGAAGCTCGTCCAGAGAGCTTTCTTGCGCAGCCCCTCGTCGACGAGGAACACCGCCCCCTTGTCGCCCGGCTTGCTGCCTTCCACGGTGGTGACGCGGGCGGCGTCGTAGCCCTTCTCGTGATAATACGACTCCAGCCGCCGCCGCGCCTCTTCCACGACATAGGCATCCATCGAGTCACCGACCTCGATCTCTCCCTTCTTGGCGAGGGTGCGGGTCGTCACCCGCTCGTTGCCGATGAATCGCACGGAGCGGATCGTCGGCCGCTCCACGACCTGGAAGATCACCACCACCCCTTCACGAACACGCACATACTTGGGATGAATGTCGACGAACTTCCGCGACCGATGCAGCGTGCGCACGTCTTCTTCGATCGACTGCGGATCGAAGATCTGGCCCGCGCGGGTGACGAGTTTGGGGAGCTTCGAGGCCTCGGTGGTCTCGTTGCCCTCGATCCGCACTTCCACGATGCGATCGGCCTCGCCTTCGGCGGGGCTGGCAGCCGGGGGCTGGCTTGCGGAAGCGGCGGACGGCGGCCCGCCGACCGCAGGCAACGGTGCCTGCGCGGCGGCCCACGGGCCGAGGAAGGCCCAGCAGGCGAGCGACATCATCAGGGGGTAAAGCCCCGGCGATGTCGTCTTCACAAGGGCACGCAGGCGTCTCACGTGGTGTCGATCCGGCGGGAATGTGGCTGCGAAAGCCGGGGAGGAATAGCGGAGGGCCACGACCGATCACAAGGCGAAAACTGTCTGTCGCAACGCTGCCCGACGGCTGACCCGGGAATGGGTGCCTGAGGCCCTCCCCGGCGCTTACCCAGCCTCCAATCCTTGACTGGACACCGTAAACTCCGATAGTTTTTGGGTTCCGCGCCGCCATGCAGCCTCATGTCATCGATCTCCGCCAGTCCGACGACACCCGTGATGTGGTGCATCGGGCGGTGCAGGCTCTGGCCGAAGGACGGACGGTCGGGTTTCCGACGGAAACGGATTACGTGATCGCCGCCGCCGCGCGGCATCCGGCGGCCATCGAGCGGCTGATCCCGCTGGTGGCCCCGCGGCCCGGTGAACCGCTCCTTTCGTTGGGCGTGAAAAGCGTCGCGGAGGCCCTCGACTGGGCGCCGCGACTGAGCCCGCTCGGTCAGCGCATCGCGCGGCGATGCTGGCCCGGGCCGGTGGCGGTCGTGGTCGCCGACGACCATCCGGAAAGTCTCGTGCATCGGCTGCCCGAGGTGGCCCGTCGCGGGCTGGTGGGAGAAGGCCACCTGCGACTTCGCGTGCCGGGCCATCCGATGCTCGGCGATTGCATGCGGATGCTCGCCGGCCCGGTGGTGCTTGCCGAACCCGGCGCAGCCGAGCAGCCCCCGGCCGTGACCGCCGAAGACCTGATCGAGCGGAGCGACGCCGGCCTCGACCTCGTGATCGACGACGGTCGGGCGCGCTATGCGCAGCCGGTGTCGGTCGTTGCGGTCGGAGACCACGACTTTCGCCTCCTGCGGCCGGGCATCGTTTCGGAGGAGACGATCCGCCGGCTGTCGAGCCTGATGGTGCTCTTTGTCTGCACGGGCAACACCTGCCGCAGTCCGATGGCCGAGGCCCTGTTTCGCCAGATGGTGGCCGAAAGGCTGGGCTGCCGGCCCGACGAACTCGATGCCCATGGCGTGATCGTGGGGAGCGCCGGCGTGGCGGCCTGGGCTGGGGGCCGCGCAAGCACCGGTGCCTTGGAGACGATGGCCGACTTCGGGATCGACCTGTCGGGCCACGAGAGCCAACCGCTCACCGAGCCGCTCGTCCGCCAGGCGGACGTGATCTGGACGATGACCGCCGCCCACCGGGCCGCCCTGCTCGCCCAGTTCCCTGAGGCTGGGGATCGAGTGGCGGTGCTGTCGCCTGACCGGACCGATGTGGTCGACCCGATCGGCGGTCCGGTGGAGACCTACCGCACGTGCGCCAAGCAAATTCACGCGCATCTGCGGTCGAGAATCGATACACTCGGGCTGCCGCCGGGGCGATCACAAGGGTGATCCGGGCCGCGGCGGGACAGGGAGAGATCCATGCGGATTGCGATTGGGAGTGATCATCGTGGTGTGGCTTCGAGGCTGCGGGTGATCGGCCTGCTCGAGCGTCTCGGCCACGAGGTGGTCGACTGCGGGAGCCACACCGAGGAGGCGGTCGACTATCCCGATATCGCGGCCGACGTCGCCACCCGCGTGAGCGAGGGCACGGTGGATCGAGGCATCCTCCTGTGTTGCACCGGCGTCGGTATGGCGATCGCGGCCAACAAGGTGCCCGGGATCCGCGCGGCCACCTGCCATGACGAGGTGACGGCCGAAATGAGCCGTCGCCACAACGATCTCAACGTGCTCTGCCTGTCGGCCGAGATGATCGGCACCGAAGAGCAGGACAAGATCGTGCGAACCTGGCTTGACACCGCCTTCGAGGGGGGCCGCCACGCCCGTCGCGTGGCAAAGATCTCCGCCCTCGAGCCCTGCGGCAAGCAGGGGTAGCCCCAGCCACCGGGCTCGCGCCCGGTGCTTTTTGGTGGGGCGAGAATCCGGCCGC
>CAYZFV010000345.1:0-4606 GCA_964477765.1 uncultured Candidatus Kuenenia sp. | reverse complement strand
GCCCGCCGCGGGGGGGGGGCTGCCCCGCGACTGCGCCGTCCAGCTCGCGGAGATTCCCGGCGTGCGGGTGATCGCCGCTGCGCTCGATGCCGAAGCAGCGGGGTTCGCGCCGATCGTGAGCTTCACCGTCGCCGGGTTTGAGTCGGCCGAGGTGGCGGCCGTGCTCGAGCAGGCCGCCGGCGTGCAGGCCCGCAGTGGGTTTCACTGCGCGGCGCGGATCCACGAGCATCTTGGGACGGCGGTCGGGGGGACGGTGCGGGTGAGCTATGGACCGTTGAATGTGGCCGACGACGTGGCGGCTGTCGTGGAGACGGTGGCGATGCTTGTTGGTGGGTGATTGTGCGGCGACTTTGTAGCCGCGGTTCGGGGCTGCCCATGCCCCGTCGCCGGACGTTCGCTACGGCCATCCAGGCCTTCGCTCACTCCCTGCCAGCGTCGCTTCCGGCATCCTGCCTTCGCTCGCTGCCAAGGCCGGCTCTCGGGGCATGGGCAGCCCCTCACGGATTGCACAACAGGAATGCTCCACCCACGGTTTTATGGGCCTACTCAGAAGGGGCAGCGGGAATGCCAGTGGGTCGGTTGGTCGTCGGCGGGGTGTTGGATGAAGAGATCGGTGGCGTGGAGGCAGAGGCGGGGGGCGGCGGCGAGGGCGGCTGGGGTGGCGTAGAGCGGGTCGCCGAGGATCGGGTGGCCGAGCGTGGCCAGATGCAGCCGGATCTGGTGGGAGCGGCCGGTGATCGGTTCGATCTCGAGGCGAGCATGGTCGGTGGAGCGATCGAGCACCCGCCAGCGGGTTTGGGAGGCGCGGCCGTTGATGGCGTCGATGCGATATCGTGGTGGCCGCGCAGGGTCGCGGGCGATCGGCAGATCGATCAGACCGTCGTCGGTCGCCGGCAGGCACCACGCGAGGCACTCGTATCGCTTCCGCACCGTACGGGTTTCAAACTGGCGGCTCAGTTGTCGCTGGGCATCGATATCGAGGGCCATCAGCATCAGGCCCGAGGTGTCGCGGTCGAGCCGGTGGACGACGACGGCCGAGGGAAAGACCGCCTGCACGCGGCTGGCGAGGCAGTCTTGCAGCAGCGGCCCGCGTCCGGGCACGGCGAGCAGGCTCGATGGCTTGTCGAGCACGATCAGGCGGGAGTCGTGATGGATGATCCAGCGGGGATCCACATTCGGCACCATACCCGGTAGATTGTGGCAAACACTTGGCGATTCAGGGAAAGGAAGAACATGGCCGGGATTCCCAAAGATGTCTGGTATGCCGGGGGACTGCGGTTTCAGTGCACGCAATGCGGCGACTGCTGCTCGGGAGCCGAGGGCTACGTGTGGGTCAATCAGGCCGAGATCGACGGCATGGCGGCCAAGGTGGGCATGACGCCGGAGGCCTTCGAGGCGGCCTATGTGAAACGCGTCGGCGTGCGGCGGTCGCTCAAGGAACGTCGCAACGGTGACTGCGTGCTTCTCGATGAGACCACGCGGAAGTGCACGGCCTACGAGGAGCGGCCGCGGCAGTGCAAGACCTGGCCCTTCTGGGATTCGAATCTCCGCTCGCCGGCAGCTTGGGCCGAAGCGGCGGAGGCCTGCCCGGGATGCAACAAGGGCAACCTCGTGCCGCTGGAAAGCATCGTCGAGCAGGCGGCACGGATTCGTATTTAGGCAACGCGAGGCCGTGGTGGCGAGCGTCGCGTGATTACAGGATCCCGCCGTGCGTCCGATACGGCTTCATGTGGGACGGCTGATCAAGAAACCAGATCCGCTCCCATTCGTCGGTGATCGCCCGCAAATCTTCCGACGTATAGATCAACTGCTGGGCACGCCGGATCGGGTCGGCGGAATACATGGGAATGAGACAGCCAGTGCTGGTGGCCAGCAGCGTCGCCGCAAGCAGCAGAAAAACGGCTTTTCTCATCGAGCGGTCCTCCTGACCTCGTTCCGAGCACCGTATGTAGCCAATCCCTTGGCACGATCGCGATGCCGATTTGTGTGGCTGGGTTTGACCCTGGTTTGCCCAGGCCGCCGGCCTTGCCGGCAGCGCGTGATCGGTTATGGCTGGGCAGATTCCGGGGATGCGTCGTCGTCCTTGCGGTTTCCGTGGTTCCAATCAGGTGGGGGATCGAGTTTGCCGATGTCTCGCACCCGCGCCTCCATCTCCTTGCCCGGCTTGAAGGTCACCACGAATTTCGCCTCGACCGGCACCTGTGCCCCCGTGCGGGGATTGCGGGCCATGCGAGCTTCGCGCTTCTTGATCTGGAACACCCCGAAATTTCGCAGTTCGATGCGACCCTCGCGAACCAACGACTCCACGAGAGCGTCAAAGGTTCGCTGAACCAGTTCCTTGGTACGAAGCTGGGGGAGATCGAGTTGTTCCGAAATCGTCCGGACAATATCTTTCTTGGTCACGGCTCCGACGCTCCAACCGCTGGCTGGGGATCGTCGGAAGCCTAGGAGTGCCAAGCACTAGTGTCAACTTTCCGCCCCGGCGGGACGGCCCGACACTGGTCCTCGGTGTCAGACAGTATCGGCCGCACGACCGGCAAACTTGACCCAACCGGACCTTTTGGCCGGTCTGGTCGCCGGGGGTGTGACGAAAACAGGCCGCGAGGGCTACAACAGAAGGCTCCACATCCATGTCACAGCCTCTACCCAGCCCCCCCGATTCACCGCCCCGCCCGGTCGACCTCTCGGTGTCTCTCGGCCGGCTGCGGCTGCCCAATCCCGTGCTCGTCGCCTCCGGCACCTTCGGCTACGGCCGCGAGATGGCCGGCTTCATCGATCTCCGACGGCTCGGCGGCATCGTGCCCAAGACGATCACCCCGCTTCCCCGTCAGGGCAACGCGCCCTGGCGAACGGTGGAGACGGCGGCCGGGCTGCTCAATTCGATCGGGCTGGATAACGACGGGGTCGGGGCCTTCCTCCGCAAACAGCTGCCGTTTCTCCGCGAGTGCGGAGCGCCGGTGATCGTGAGCATCGCCGGTGCCAACCAGGCGGAGTTTGTGCAGCTCGCCGATCGCCTCCAGGGGGTGCCCGGCGTTGCGGCACTCGAGCTCAACATCTCCTGCCCCAACGTGAGCCATGGCGTCGACCTCGGCACCGACGCCGAGATGTGCCGGAGCGTGGTTGCGGGAGTTCGCGGCGTGACCGATCTGCCCGTGCTGGCCAAGCTCACGCCCAACGTCACCGACATCGTCGCGATCGCCCGCGGTGCCGAGGACGGTGGCGCCGATGCCGTCACCCTCATCAACACCTGTCAGGGCATGGCGGTCGACTGGCGGCGACGACGGCCGCTGCTCGGCAACGTCGTAGGCGGCCTGAGCGGGCCGGCGATCAAGCCGATCGCGCTCCGCTGCGTCCACCAGGTGCGACAGAAGCTCGCCATCCCGATCATCGGCGTCGGCGGCATCATGACGATCGACGACTGCATGGAATTTTTCGTGGCCGGTGCCTCGGCCGTGCAGCTGGGCACCGCCAATTTCGCCGAACCGGTCGCCTGCACCCGCATCCTCGACGCCCTGCCGGCGGCCTGCGGCGAACTCGGCGCGGCGTCGCTGGCCGAGGTGGTCGGCACGCTCGTCCTCCCCACGCGGCAGCCCTGCGTGGCCTCCCCGGAAACCAGCGCCGATGTCCACTGATGCGCCTGACGCCTCCTCCGCGGCCGCACCGTCCGCCCGCGTGCTCTCCGGCATCCAGCCGACCGGCCGCTTTCACTGGGGCAACTACTTCGGCGCGATCCGGCAATACATCGAACTGCAAACGACGGGCGACGCCTACTACTTCATCGCCGACCTCCACGCCCTCACGACCGTTCGTGAGCCCGACCGGTTGCGGAGCCTCGTGCATGATGCGGCCGTCGACCTGCTCGCGCTGGGGCTCGATCCGGCGCGGGCCACGCTGTTTGTGCAGTCGGACGTGCCGGAAGTGACCGAGCTGACCTGGCTGCTGATGACGGTCTGCCCGATGGGCCTCCTCGAGCGGTGCCATGCCTACAAGGACAAGAAAACCCGCGGCCTGCCGGCCGACGCGGGTCTCTTCGCCTATCCCGTGTTGATGAGCGCCGACATTCTGGCCTATGACGCGACGCTCGTGCCCGTGGGCGAAGACCAGGTGCAGCATATCGAGGTCTGCCGCGACCTGGCGGGCTCGTTCAACCATCTCTATGGCGACGTGTTCACGCTTCCCGCGCCGCGGCTCGTGGCCGGCGGGGGACGGGTGCCGGGCACCGACGGCCAGAAGATGTCGAAGAGCTATCACAACACGATCGAGGTGTTCGAGGAGTTGCCGGCCCAAAAAAAGAAGATCATGCGGATCACCACCGACTCGCGGCCGGTCGAAGAGCCGAAGGATCCGGAGGGCGACCATCTCTTCGCGCTCTATTCGCTCCTGGCCCGCCCCGCCGAGACGCAGCAGATGGCGGAAAAATATCGCCAGGGTGGCTTCGGCTATGGCGAGGTGAAAAAGGCGCTCGTGGAAGTGGCGCAGGCCTTCTTCGCCGACGCGCGGGCCCGGCGGGCGGAGCTCGAGGCCGATCCGGAGCGGATCGCGGCCGTGCTGGCCGATGGTGCGGCCCGAGCCCGCGAGCAGGCGGGGCGGGTGCTGGCCCGGGCCA
>CAYZFV010000344.1:0-2511 GCA_964477765.1 uncultured Candidatus Kuenenia sp. | reverse complement strand
CCCCCTCCCGCCCCCGCGCCCCGCCGTCGAGCCGCAGGCCCCGACCACCCACCATCGTCGCCCGGTCGCCGCTGCCCGGCCGAAGCTTTGCCAGCCGATCCGGAAACGCCTCCCAGAGCCCCTGCATGAGCGCGGTCGCCGGGTCGGCCGCCCGCGGCGCGAGGTCGGCCTCGACGAGCCGATATGGAGCCGTTTGTGCTGGCGATCGATCTGGCCGACGACCGCGGCGAGGCGCGGGTGCGGCAGGCGTCGGCCGTCGACATGACGTGGCTCGACGAGGAACCGCTGGTAGCGACAACCCTCGCGGCCTCCAACCTGCGGACGGTCGACGAACTGCTGTTTTCTCCCGCCCGCCGTCAGGTGGAAGCCCGGCGTCGAACGCTGTGGGACGATCTCCTGCTCGACGAAACACCGATCGCGATCTCCGACGGCGCGGCCGCTGCGGCCGTGCTCGCTCGGGAGGCAGCCGCCCAGTTTGACCGCGTGGGTCCTGCCGCCGACTCCGTGGCAGGCTCGTTTCTAGGCCGCGTCGGCTGGCTGGCGGCCGCGGTGCCCGAGCTTGGGCTGCCACCGCTCGACACGGCGGCTCTCGTCGCGATGCTGCCCGATCTCTGCCTGGGGCTCACTACGCTCGATCAGGTCAAGGCCGCCGATTGGCTGTCGCGGCTGCATGCCGCCGTCGGCTACGACCGGCTCGCCGAGATCGACCGCCTCGCCCCGGCCGAGATCGAACTGCCGAACGGGAAACGCCATCCGATTCGCTACGAGCCCGGGAAGGACCCCGTCGTGGCCGTTCGCATTCAGGAACTCTTTGGATTCGCCGAGACGCCGCGGATCGCCGGTGGTCGGGTGCCGCTCTTGCTCCATCTGCTCGGCCCCAATCATCGGCCGCAGCAGGTCACGAGCGACCTGGCCAGTTTCTGGAAAAACACCTATCCCGAGGTGAAGAAAGAGCTCCGACGGCGATATCCGAAGCACGCCTGGCCCGACGATCCGCTGGCCACGAAGGCGACTCGCTCGGGCCTCAAACGCGACACTCCCTGAGAGCGGCGATTCCGGTCAGGCAGGTCGTGCCGGTCGGGCGGGGCACTGAAAATCTCTCTCGCTTCTGTGGTCGAGTCTGCCGATCAACCAACGCCGGTACTTTTTCCCGTTGGAGCCAAAAAACCTCATGTTCCGTTTCGCCCCCCTCTTCGCGATCGCTGTTGCCTTCTCCCTGCCGTCCGTGATCCGCGCAGAAGCCCCCACGCCCGCCGCCCCGACGCCCGCTGCCGAAGCCGCTGCCGAAGCGGCCACCCAGGCTGCTCCGCAGGCCCAGTCCCAAGAGCGGGCCGCCCGTCCCGCCCAGCGTGCCAGCCGCGCGGTGCAGCCGCAACGGACGGGGCCGTTCGCCAAGCTGATCGAACTGGAGCGCCGCAAGAACGAGTGGCTCCGAGAGACGTTCCGGAATCGGTAATGTGAATTCGTTCGGGAAACCCGCCCCCTGGCGTTTTTCCAACGCAGCCCCCTGGCCCCGGGCCGTCGCTGTAGGATACGTGTCGAGGTGATCGGCATGGATCCAACAGCGGCCCGGTGGCTGGACGGGCTTCGTGCGTTTGTGGCGGAGTATCGGGCAGGGCGTCCGATCAATACGGCAACCAGCCCGGAGCATCTCGGTCAGAAGCCGATCCTCGCCACCCATCTCTCGATGTGGATCGATGGCGAAGCTGCCGCGATCCCCGCCACGCATGCGATCGTGCTCACGACGTCAGATGTCGGCATCACCGTGGCCGAAGAAACTCTCGCTCGCAATGAGCCGCTCATCGCGAGCCTGCGCCGGCGACTCCTTGCCGTCCGAGAAATTGAATATCGGCTCTGGACAAAAGACAATTCTGATGCCGACCGGGCCCTCCATGTGAATCACTGGAGTTGGCTCAAGGCCCCGGTGCCACCGCAGCGGCACCATGAGTTTCAGGCCTGGCCGCTGCAGCCGGGTGAGGCCTATTGGCTCCACCGCACCGGCACGAGCGGCCCCGGCACCGCCGAATCACGCCACGCCCATCTTTGGAAGTGGAACGGCTCCCACGCCGTGCTCCTCAAGCCGTTCATCACGGAACGCGTGGAGTCGCTCTGACAGCAGCTTCAGAAGGTTCCCAGTGCTGCGGCGTGAAGAGAGCTGGTCGTTGCGATGCATGGTGTTTTTCGCTAGTTTTCGGGCACCCTTTTGGAAAGTTGCATGAAGCCTCGCGTTCTGGTCACCACCACTTCCTTTCAAGACACCCCCGGCGATCACCACGCGAAACTCGCCGCCACCGGCTGGGAGATCATCACCGCTCGCGGCCCGCTCAACGAGGCCGACACGCTGGCCCTCGTCGGCGAGATCGACGGCTACATCTGTGGTGACGACGCGATCACGCGGGCCGTGTTGGAAAAGGCCCGGCCGCGGCTCAAGGTGCTTTCGAAGTATGGCATCGGGGTCGACAAGATCGACGTGAAAAGTTGCACGGAGTTTGGCATCCCGCTGCTCTTCAC
>CAYZFV010000343.1:0-2525 GCA_964477765.1 uncultured Candidatus Kuenenia sp. | reverse complement strand
TGGAAGCCGGCCGCCGTCATCGCCGCGATCATGGCCGGCAGATCGGCCGGTCGCACGAGGATGTCGACATCCCGGGTCGTCCGAAGGGCGGCCTCATCGACCTGGGCCACCCAGGCCCGGACGGCGTGGCCGCCGATCACCGCGTAAGGCACACCCGCCGCCTCACAGATTTGGTGGCTGGCACCTTTTTCTTTTTTAAGCCGGCCCTTGGGTATCGACAAACTGCCGGGGCGTGAGGACGGTGAGTTTGCCGATCACCTTCGCGGGGAAGTGCCGGGTGTTGCCTGAAACAAGGGGGCACGCGAGGGCCCGGGCGCATTCCGCGAAGGGGGCGTCGTCGGGATCGGGAAGCCCTCTGATCAGATGGGCAGGGGTGACTATCGCATGCTCGGCTTGCGATTGAATCCGCTTCAGCACGATGGCGACTTCATGCCGCGGAAGCTGAAACTCGGGACGGGCCAGTACTTCTTCGTATTCGGTGATGATTCGATCGTCGAGTCCTGCCCGCACGGCTCCGCTTCGCAGCCATTCCACGATTCGGCCGGGCGCGGCATGCGGACTGAGGAAACCGGACACCAGGACATTCGTATCGAAGACGGCGACACCAGGTCGGTCGCTCATCACCGCCGCCCGCGATCCCGTCGGGCCGCGGCAATCACCTTGTTGATTGCCGGTCCCGACATTTTGGCGGCGCCCGTTCGCCGGGCCCGCTCCCGAATGCGGCGCAGCGCAATCTGGCTCCTGGCCTCCCGAGCCGCCGTCAGCAGGTCTTCCGGATCATCTTCCTCGGCCACATACATGATCACGGCCATCGGGCGGCCGTTGCTCGTGAGAATCATCTCCTCGGCCGCGGCCAACCGCTCCCGCACCTGCCGCGGCCGTTTGAGTTCGTTCACCGCGATGTAGTCCATGAAAATCTCCTTCTGAGGACATAATAAGGAGACAAGATGAGCCAGGCAAAGGGCACCCGCCGGACCAGAAAGGTGCCGGCCACAATCCGGAAGGTGCGGGCCGCCGAGCCTTGGCAGTTTGGCAGCTTCGCCAGATTTGGTGGCTGGCACTTTTTTGCGTTGCAAAAGGACGCCTGGAAGCGTTGCAAAAGCACGTGTAAAATCGTTGCAAAGCACCGAATGGGCCGCGAAAGCATGGCCATGAAAGCCCCCTACAAAAGCCGCATCATCGAGGCAGAGCTGCGGCGGCGACTGGCCTCCGCCGGGGCCGTCGTGATCGAAGGGCCGAAGGCCTGCGGAAAGACTGCGACCGCTGAAACGCTTGCAGCGAGCGTCGTCTTGCTCGACGTGGACGAGCAGGCTCGGCGAGCGGCAGACGTCGATCCGTCCTTGGTGCTCGCCGGAGACACGCCGCGGCTTGTCGATGAATGGCAGGTCGTCCCCGCGATCTGGAACCACGTGCGGCGGGCCGTGGATGCCCGCGGCCGGCCGGGCCAGTTCATTCTGACCGGCTCGGCAGTTCCCGCCGACGACATCACCCGCCACACGGGCGCGGGCAGGCTCTCCCGGGTGCGGATGCGACCAATGTCACTCTTCGAGAGCGGCCACAGCACCGGTGCGGTTTCGCTGCAATCGCTCCTCGACGGCAGCCGTGTGGAAACGCCGAATTCCGGACCCACCATCCCGCGACTCGCCGAACTGATCGCGGTCGGTGGCTGGCCCGGCAATCTCGGCATGAAGCCTGCCGAAGCGGTCGTCGCGGTTCGCAGCTACCTGGATGAGATTCGCCGCATTGACATCAGTCGGGTCGATGGCGTGCGCCGGGATCCGACGAAGATCGGTCGGCTCCTGCGCGCCCTGGCGCGGAATGAGTCGACTGCTGCGACCGCGGCCACGATTGCGGCCGACACCGGCTCCGGAGACGGCGCCATCGGCAACGACACCGTCCGCGGATACCTCGATGCGCTCGAACGAGTCATGATCGTGGAAAATCAGCCGGCATGGGCCCCCCACCTGCGGTCGCGATCAAGGCTCAGGCAGGGACCGAAACGTCGTTTCGTCGATCCTTCACTGGCCGTGGCGAGTCTCCGGGCCTCTTCCGAGCGGCTGCTCTCCGACATGGAGCTGTTTGGCTTTCTGTTCGAGTCGCTCGTGATTCGTGACCTGCGGGTGTATGCCCAGGCCAACGACGCCGATGTGTTTCATTACCGCGACAATACCGGCCTGGAAGTGGATGCGGTCGTGGAGGCGCAGGATGGTCGGTGGGCCGCCTTCGAGGTGAAACTGGGGCAGGCCGCGATCGATGAGGCGAGCCACTCGCTGCGTCGATGTGCGGATCGCATCGACACGAAAAAGTGCGGTGAGCCGGCAGTGCTCGGGGTGATCACGGGAAACGGGTTTGCGTACGTCCGACCGGACGGCGTGGCCGTCATCCCGATCGGCAGCCTGGGCCCGTGAGTCGCAGGGCGGCGGCCCGCGGGCGTCGGCGTCAGCCGTCGGGATCATCAAGCAGTTGCTGGAGCCGCTCCCGCAGAGGCGCGGGAAATCGGTCGAGCCAGGTGGCGTCGATCATCT
>CAYZFV010000342.1:0-10664 GCA_964477765.1 uncultured Candidatus Kuenenia sp. | reverse complement strand
GGGCTTCCCTCGACGACCCGCTCCCGCGGCCCGAGCCCCACGATCGCCAGGTAGGCTTCCTGCCAGACAAAGGGCGCCGCCCCCACCACGAGCCCACCGGCCACGAGGGCCAGCGACCGCCGCAGCTGCTTCGCGGGCGCCCGGCCGAGCAGCACCGGGACGCCGCGGATGGCCCCCGACACCAGACCCGCCACCACCAGCGCGAGGCCGGCGAAAATGAGCACGACTCCGATCTGCTCACTCATGCTGCTCTCTCACGGAAATCCGTTCTTGAAGGATGTGCCTCACTCAGGTGGTGCGTCAAGCGGTGCCTCACCACCGCTTCAGTATGGTACCCTTCCGCCATGAAAATCGTCATTCTTGATGGGTACACGGCCAACCCCGGTGATCTCAGCTGGGCGGAGATCGAGGCATTGGGGCCATGTGCGATCTTCGATCGTACGGCCGACGCCGACATCGTCTCCCGCGTGGCGGATGCCGAGATCGTGCTCACCAACAAGACGGTGCTCTCGGCCGACACGATCGCCCGCCTGCCGAAAGTCAAAATGATCGGCGTGCTGGCGACGGGCGTGAATGTCGTGGATGTCGCGGCGGCAAAGGCACGCGGCATCCCCGTCTGCAATGTGCCGGCCTACAGCACGCCGGGGGTGGCCCAGGCGGTGTTTGCGTTGCTCCTCGAACTCACCAACCGCACCGGCCACCATGACCGCACCGTCCACGAGGGCCGCTGGGCCGCCTGTGAGGATTTCTGTTACTGGGATGGCGACCTCGTGGAACTCGCCGGCCTCACGCTCGGCATCGTCGGTTACGGCCAGATCGGGGCGGCCGTGGCCCGCGTGGGCCGGGCCTTTGGCATGCGAGTTTTCGCCCACCGGCGAAGCGCCTCAGGATCCGTCGACGGGGGCGGCGACTATGTCGATCTCGACCGGCTGTTTCAGGAGAGCGACGTGGTCAGTCTCCACTGCCCGCTCACGCCGGACACCAAGGAGCTGGTCAATGCCGCCCGGCTCGGGCAGATGAAGCCGACGGCCTATCTCATCAACACGGCCCGCGGGGGCCTCGTGAACGAGGCCGATCTGGCGGCGGCGCTCAACGCCGGCCAAATCGCCGGGGCCGGGCTCGACGTGCTCTCCGTGGAGCCCCCGCCGGCCACGAATCCATTACTCATGGCGCGAAACTGCGTGATCACGCCGCATATCGCGTGGGCCACCCGCGCCGCCCGCCGCCGGCTGGTGGCGATCACAGCCGCCAACATCGCGGCGTTTCTGGATAACGCGCCCCGCAACGTTGTCAACTGATCCAAAACGTCCCGGGCCGGGAATCCACATGGCTCGGACGCGATTTACGCGGCGCTGTCGGCTTTCGGGATCATCACGCCGCGGGTGAACACCATGGCGGCGCCGGCCTTGAGAATCAGATCGCGGGCCTTGCGGTCTGCCTTGTAGCCGAAAAAGAGCGGCCGGATGTCTTCTGTGGGATGGGCTGCTTTTGCCTTCTCGACGACCCGCAGAAATCGCTGCACTTCGACGGGGCTGACGCTGGCCTTGGCTTCGCAGAGCACCATGACGGGCTTTCCGGAGATGGTCCCACGCACGACGATGTCAAACTCACGATGCCGGTCAAACACCACGATCTCTTCCGGACCGGCCGATGTGATCTCCATCGTCCAGTGCTTCTCCAGAATCTCGGGCACGAGGTCGCAGGCAAAGTCTTCCAGGCTGCCGCCGAGCGCATTCGAAAGCCCGCCGACCTGCTTGGCGAGATCGGCAACGGCCCAATCGGTTCTCTTCTGAGCCTCGGCCAACTCCCCGAGCTCTTTGGTCGTCTGCTGTTGGGCCTCGGCCAACTTCGCGAGCTCCTTGGCCGTCTGCTGTTGGGCCGCGACTGTCGCCTGCTGCGCTTCGGCCAGCTCTTTGACGACGCCAGTCAATTCATTGAGCTCCGCCTTGGTGACGAGTTCGTCGTGGGATTCGACGAAGACCCGGGCCAGCAGGTCGGCCTGCGGCTCGGGAAACTCCTGAAGGAGTCGAGTGCGGATATGTGGAATCGTGGCCATGGGAAACTCCTTTGAGGAGACTCAGGACGAGTATACAGATGTATGCTTGTGCGTCAAGTCGCTGGTCCACTGATTGCAGAGTGTCTGCATTTTTTTTGAGGCCGGTTTTTGGGCGTTATGGCGAGTAACTTGGTGTGTTCTTCGGCAGGCGATCCCGATACTGTCTGTGTATGAGCACCGTTTTGATCCCCTCAGTTGCCCTGCCAGCGTCGACCGTTCGGTTGCCGCGTCGCCGGATGCTGGCTGCCTCGGCGGCTCTTGCCGGCCTCCCGCTTGCGGCCGGAGTTGATGGGCTGATTATCACGCCACGACGGCTCGAGGTGTCGCGGCACTCCGTGGGGAACCCGGGCGCGACCACGGCGGCCCTGCGGATCGTGCAGGTGAGTGATCTCCACATCCGCTCGTTTGGCAGCGTGGAAGAGCAGGTGCTCGCCGCGATCGCCGCGGCCCGGCCCGACATCGTCGTACATACCGGCGACATGCTCGAGTCGCCTCGCGGCCTGACGCCGCTGCGTGAGTTTCTCGACCGCTGCCCGCGCGTGCCTTCGTTCGCGATCCCCGGCAACTGGGAATACACATCGGGCGTGCCGCTCACGCAGCTCGGGCGACTCTGCGACGCCGCGGGGATCGAGTGGCTGGTGAACCGATCGGTCGTGATGCCGCAGGGAAACACCGCCCTTCGAATCACGGGCCTCGACGACTTCCGCAGCGGCCGGCCCGATGCGGAGGCCGCCCTCACGACGGCCGAGCCGGTGCCGAATCATCTCGTGCTTGCCCACTGTCCGGCCCAGCGGGATCACCTCGCGCTCCCGGCGACCCACCCTGCCGATCTCGTGCTCTCCGGCCACACGCATGGTGGCCAGGTGGCGCCGCTGGGCATGCCTATCGTGTTGCCGCCGGGAAGCGGGCGGTATGTCGCCGGCTGGTACGGTCGCGAAGGGAGCGACGGCCTGCCGCCGCTTTACGTGTCGCGGGGCGTCGGCATGTCGCTGATCCCGGTGCGGCTGGGCGCCGTGCCGGAGGTGGCCGTGTTTGAGTGGACGCTGGCCTGACCGCTATCGCAGCCCGGTGGCCCACTCGGGCAGCGCCGTTTCGTAGGTGACGGCAACCCCGTCGGCGGGACGGGCGAACGAGAGTCGCCAGGCGTGAAGACACATCGGAGGATCTGACAGAGCGATCGTCTGCCGCTGCCCCAGTTGCCTGCCAGCCAGATAGACCGGATCGCCCACAATCGGATGGCCCAGATGCCAGAGATGCACGCGAATTTGATTCGTGCGTCCCGTGCGGGGCACCGCCTCCACAAGAGTCTCGCCGGTGGCACACCGGGCCAGCACGCGAAACGCCGTTTCGGCGGCATCGCCCTCCGGATCGACCACCCGAAACCCATGCTCCCCGGCGACGCAGGAGATCGGCTCGGTGGACGTGATGTCGTCCCATGACGGGTGGCCCTCCACCAGGCAGAGGTAGGTCTTGGCTGCCAGTCCATCCTCGAACTGCCGCTGAATGGCTTTCGCCGCCGGGCGACTGCGGGAGAAGACCACGATGCCGGTCGTGTTGGAATCCCTGCTGAACACCACATAGTCGTCTTCCCACGCCACGACGTGAATCGCGGCGTTGACGTCGGGTTCGCTCGTCGCGGGGTCGATCCGCACGAGGCGTTGCCCGCCCCGCACAACGAGGTCGGCCCCGACAGGCCCGCTGCGATCGCGGATGCGTTTCTGCCGAATGAGACTGAGCCACTCCTCTCGTGAGATGTGAGGAAAGAAATCGCAGAGGAAGTCGACGAGCGGCCAGCGTTCATACCGTGCGGGCACGTTCAGCGGCCGCGCGTTTTCATAGGGCCCGGCCCCCGGCAGCGGATCGGTGGCGGCTGCGAGCGCCGCCTCGCGGTCCGCGAGCGTGACAGGCGATTTCTCGGTCGGAGGCTTCCAGCAATACGGGCACGACACCGCGCTGACGTAGTGCTCGGACTGCTGGTCTGCCACCGTGAGCGGGTGTTGACAGGCGAAGCATTGGGTCGTCTGTGTTTCTTCCAGCCGCGGGTTGACGGCAACCCGCTGATCGAACACGAAGCACTCGCCCCGGAAGTGGTCGCCACCACAGGCTTCGAAGTACTTCAGGATGCCGCCGTCCAACTGATAGACCTCACGAAACCCGGCCTGTTCCATGAATGGCCCCGCCTTCTCGCACCGGATGCCGCCGGTGCAAAACATCACGATCGGCTGCTGCTTGAGTTCGTTGGGGAGCCTTGCCACCGCGGCCGGAAAGTCGCGAAAGTGACCGACACCAATCGGCCGGGCGTTTTCAAACGTGCCCAGATCCACTTCGTAGTCGTTGCGGGTGTCGAGCAGGGTCACCGGCCGGCCTTCGTCGAGCCACTGCTTGAGCTCACGGGGAGGGAGCTTCTTCGAGGGGGCGGTGCGCGGGTCCACGCCATCCACGCCGAACGCGATGATCTCCTTCTTGAGCTTCACCAGCAGTCGCCGGAAAGGCTGCCGGTCGCTGAAGCTTTCTTTCACCTCAAGGCCGGCCAGCAGCGGATCGCTGCGAAGATGGCCGACAAGCCTGTCGATGCCGTTCCGTCGGCCGGCCATGAAGAGATTGATGCCCTCCGGGCTGAGCAGAATCGTGCCCTTGAGGTCGTGCGAACGGCAGAGTGATCGCAGTTCCTCGCGCCGCTCGGGCAGCCTGTCGAGCGACTTGAATAGATAGGCCGCGATGTTGACGAACCGGCCGCTATTCTCGTGTTGGGCGCGGGCAGCCGGGTGGCAGGTGGCCATGGGAAGTGGGGTGCGACGTGGTGGTCAGGGTTTGCGGTTCAGGGTTACGCGGCAGCGGGGCGGGTGGTCACCGGCCGATACGCTACGTCAGGTGATTGCGGGTGTCGACGTTCATCAGGGCAGTTCATGGGCGGCGGCCCTCCAACAAAATGGTCGGCATTGTCGAAACCGACAATAGCGGCCCCGTCGGGGCGGTCCTACGATCCCATCAAGGATGCGGGAAGTCAGCTCAGTGGCCTCATGAGGAATGCCGGGGGTGGAGTGCCTCGGACGCGATCAGCAGCCGTGGAATCGTTTGTTTCAGCAATCAACTATTTTCAGGAGGATTCACAATGGTTCCCCAACACATGGATCATTGGACCGAACGAGATCAGTCGTCGGCACAGGGCCGCAGCGGCTTCACCCTGGTCGAGCTTTTGGTGGTGATCGCGATCATCGGCGTGCTGATCGGGCTGCTCCTGCCGGCGGTGCAGGCGGCTCGTGAATCTGCGCGGCGAACCCAGTGCAACAACAGCCTGAAGCAAGTGGGGCTTGCGGTCCATGGGCATCACGACGCGCACAAGCACCTGCCCTATCGTCAGGGAGGATTCTGGAGCCAGACCTCATGTCGCATGAGTGGGCTTGTGTTGCTGCTTCCCTTTTTGGAGCAGGGGGCTCTCTACGACCAGATCGCCGCCAACAACTTCGGGCCCTGGCCGTGGGACGGCTCGGATCACTGGCGAACCCAGGTCAACGGCTTCCTGTGCCCGAGCGACGGTGCGTCCGGACAGAAGCAGCCAAACGACCATGGTCGCACCAACTATGTATTCAGTGTCGGCGACACGATCCCTTGGGAGTGGGTCGGAGCGGAAGAAAACCGTGGCCCGTTCGACTACAGCGGTGGAGACAACGAAAACAATGATCGGGTGTATGCGTTTCACCAGATCACCGACGGCCTGAGCAAGACGCTGGCCATGAGCGAGCGGTGTGTCGGCGTGGATAGTAGGTCGCTCAAAGGGGGCATCGTGGTGCACTATGACGCGGTGACTGGCAACCCCGACACGGCGAATCCTGTCGCATGCTTGTCGCAGGTGGGTACGGACGGCCGCTACCTCTCTGGAAAAGACACCCGTGACTGGTCCGGGCGACGCTGGAACGACGGCAGGCCGGCCTTCGTATCATTCAACACGATCATCGGCCCCAACGGCCCCTCCTGCTGGGAAGGTGGCAACGATAGCAACCGCGGCCTCGCGCCTCCCACCAGTTATCACCCCGGAGGCGTGAATGCCCTGCGGTGTGACGGCTCGGTCAGTTTCATTCTCGACACGATCGATACGGGCGATCTTTCCCAGCCGTGCCCGCGGAGCGGGCTGTCACCGTATGGCGTGTGGGGCGCCATGGGATCGCGGAGCGGTGGTGAGGCCGAAGGAATCTGATGGCAGTCCCGAGCGGATTTTCATCGAGCAACGGAGGAAGACGATGAGGAAGCGGATTTCGATGATGGCGATGATCGGGGCGTGTTTGGTCGGCGCGCTCGGCTGCGGCACCAAGACGAGACTCGAGGGTCTCGTGCCCGTCGAGGGCACGGTGACGTTTCAGGGCAAGGCCGTCGAAGCCGCCACGGTTGTGTTCGTTCCGGCCACGGCCGCCACCCGGGCGGCCGTGGGGAGAACCGATGCCGCCGGGCGATTCTCGCTGACGACCAAGGATCCGGGCGACGGAGCCGCTCCCGGCCCCTACCTGATCACGGTCAGCAAGACGGAAACCAGCGGCGGGCTCTCCGCCGCCGAAGCCGAGCAATGGTCGCGGCGGCGGGAAAACTTTGGCAAGTATCCGCCGCGCCCCAAAATCACCGAGTTCCTCCCCAAGAGGTATAAAGTGGTGAATACCTCGGGCCTGCAGGCAACAGTTTCCCCCGGTCAGAATACCATTGATCTGAGTTTGGATGAGTGAGGCCCTCGGCTTGCCCGGTACAGTGAGGGGAAAGAAACTTTGGCGACCGAGCGACGGCGGGTTGCTCCGTGGTTGGTTGCGATCACGGCGTTCTCAACGGTCCGTGCCGAAACGCTCGCCGACCGCGAAGCAGTGCCGGAACCGGTTCCCATCGCGAGCGTGATGGCGGCCCCGGTGGCTGGTGTAGGCCGCGCCGTGCGGATTCGCGGAGTCGTGACGTGGCGGCGCGGCAACGGCATGATCATTCAAGACGATTCGGCCGGGATCTGGCTCGAGGTTGCCGATGGTCAGCGGGCCGGATTCTGGCAGGCGGCCGGCGACCCGCCTGCCACCATCCACGAGGGCGTGGAGGTGGAAGTGGAGGGATGGTCGAATCAAGGGGGCTATGCGCCCAACATCCTCCCCGAGCGGATTCATGTCATCGGTGACAAGGAGCCGCCCTCGCCGCGGCCCTTCGACCCGGCCCGTTTCTTTCAGGGGGTTGATGATTGCCTCCGCGTGGCTGCCCGGGGCGTGGTGCAGGGTTTTCGTGACGACGGCGACCGGTGGCTTCTGCTCTTGGCCGAGCAGGGAAGACGATTTACGGTCGCCATCGAGAAAAACCTGCTGCCCGTCCCGCCGGAGGACTACGTCGATTCGGTCATCGGCTGCACCGGGGTGGCGACCGCCCGGTTCAACACCCGCGGGCAGTTTCTGGCCCCGCGGCTCAACGTGACGGCGGCCACCGACCTGATCATCGAGGAGCGGCCGACCTCTGCGGCGTTTGAGTCGCCGCGGGTGGAGCTCCGTTCCCTCGGTGGTTATCAGACGGAGCCGCCGAATGACCATCGCATCTGGACGCGGGGAACGGTGACCCATGCCGTGGCCGGTCGGTTTCTCTATCTCCAGGAGGAATGCCTCGGCCTGCGCGTGGAGACGGTGTCGCAGGAGCGGTATGAGCCCGGAGACGTGGTCGATGTGGCGGGATTCATCAATGCGAGCGGGTTTGTGGTATCGCTCGACGAGGCGGTCGTGCGGAAGGTTGGCAGCGATGCCCCGCCAGCGCCTCTCCCGATCCAGCCGGCAACGATCGCCCAGATCAATGCCTTGGCCGCCCAGCGGTTCACCATCGCCCGGCCCGGCGACTACTACGGCTGCCTGATCACGTTTCCAGGCCGTGTAATCGATGTCCAGCGGGCCAGCCGCGGCGGGGAGGTGCTCCTCATGGCAGCCGATGCCGGCGTGGCCGTGCTTGCCGATGCGGTCGTGTTCCCGCAGCTTCAAGGTCTGGAGCCGGGAAGCGAGGTGATGGTCACCGGCATCGCCGTACCCGAACCGGAACTTGCCGAAGCGTCGCTTCGCCAATGGCGATCCGCCGGCGACATGCGGATTCAGGTGCTCCTCCGATCGGCCGCGGATCTGGCGGTGATCAAGACTCCGTCGTGGTGGAAGCCCCATCGTCTGCTGGCCGCGCTCGCCGCGGTCGGGGCCCTGGCGGCCATCGCGGCGGGCTGGGTCGTCTTGCTGCGACGGCAAGTCGGCCGCCAGCTGTCGCACATCGAGTCGCAGGTGCAGGCCAAGGCCGCGATGGAGGAGCGGCAACGCATCGCCCGCGATTTTCATGACACGCTGGAACAGGATTTGGCGGGTATCGCCCTCCGCATGGATGCCGCCGCCGGGCGGGTGCAGGACCGGCGCGCCCAGGCTGAGTTTGAACAGCAGCGGGCCCTGTTGGCGCGGCTGCGGGTGGAGACACGGGACTTTCTCTGGGACCTGCAGGATCCGCAGCGGATCGATGGCTCGCTGCCGGAGTCCCTCGCCTCCCAGGTGGCCTATCAGCGGTCCCTCGTCTCCGTGCCGATTACGCTGCGGATCGAGGGCACGCTTCCAGCCCGGATACCGTCGCTGCTGCAGTATCACCTGTTGCGTACCGCACGGGAGGCCGTGGCCAACGCCATCAAGCACGCCGATCCCTCGCGGGTGGATCTGCGGCTGTCGGGAGATGCCACGGGGCTTTCCCTCGAAGTGGTCGACGACGGCATCGGTTTCGACATCGACTCGGCAGAGTCGCTGCAGGGCCATTTCGGCCTCCGCGGTATGCGGGAGCGGGCCCGTCGCATGGGAGCCACGACCACCATCGAAAGCCGTCGCGGGGGAGGCACCCGGGTCTCCGTCAACGTTCCGCAGACGACGCTTCAAAGTGGCCCGTCGGAGAGCCTCCCATGACGTATCGATCCACGGGCCCTCACTCATTTTTTCGGAAACCACGATCATGGACTCTTTGATTCGCGTGCTTGTCGTCGACGACCATCCGCTGTTTCGTGAGGGGCTCGTTCACACCTTGGGAGCGGAAGAAGGGTTTGAAATCGTCGCCCAGGCGGAGGATGGGAAGGCGGCGATCGAGCTGTGGGACAGGCTGCGCCCGCACGTGGCCATCGTCGATGTCAGCATGCCCGGTATGAGTGGGATCGAGACGGTGCGCCGGCTGCGAGCCCGACATGCCGATGCCAAGCTTCTCATGCTCACATCATCGGAGGATCAGGAGGACGTGATTGCCGCCATCGATGCCGGTGCCTCTGGCTACATCACGAAGGGGGCCCGCTACGGCGATCTCGTGGCGGCCGTCCGCGAGGTACATCATGGGGGACGTCCGCTGGGAGAGGTCATCGCCCGCAAGCTGGCTGCCCGGGACCGTGGCAGCCCGCTCACGCCACGTGAACTGGAGGTGCTGCTCTTGCTGCGTGAAGGCCTGACCTTTATTGAAATCGGGCGACGACTCTCGATCACGGAGCGGACGGCGCGGGCGCATGTGGGGGCGATCAAAGAGAAGCTCGGGGCGACGAACACCGCGCAGGCCGTGGCCAAGGGGTTTGAGCGAGGACTTTTGAGAGTGACCGGCTGAAGCCCCCTGCCCAATCAATGTCAGGAGCCGTTACCCACGGCGGGCGTGACGGAGTTGCTCAAGTTCCCGACGCAACGGCTCCCAATACACCCGATCGGCTTCCCGCTCCCGATCTTCCTCTTCGCGGAGTGCTCGTTTGAGCCGTTCTCCTTCACCGGTGAGTGCGTGGATAAGGAGCGGACGTTCTCCTGCCAGAGCCTCACAGGCTTCAGGTGCACCCTGAGCCACGTCGATGAGAATCGGCGGGGTTCGCAATTCACGGAGCCAAAACTCGGTTGCCTGGGAATCACGATTGCTCTGTCGTGTGGCGTAATGGGACTCCACAAGTCGGGTGATCATGGGCCAGTCCTTGTCGCGCTGCGTCTTTTTTGCGTTGACAAGGTCAGGAAGCGAGAGAATCTCGATCGAGCCGTCTTCCATCTCCAGGGTCGTTCGCCTCGACCAGAGCGTCTCAAAATCGGGCAGTCCGCGGAGCCGCGCCATCACGTCGACCCGGAGGCCGGCGATCCCCGTGGCCCGACACCGAAAGTGGACAGCGTGCCCCGCATCCAGATAGCGGCGTTCGAACGGGGGGACGGCGATTACTTCAGCATCGAGCTCTGCGACCGCGGTCGACAGTTTGCGAAGGTTGTCATCATCCGCGCAGACGATGAGATCGGTGTCGCGGCTAAATTCCGCTGCGCCGTATAACACGCACGCCTGTCCGCCCATCAGGAGGGCCCGCGTGCCGCTCGTGCGGATCGTGGAAAGGGCTTTGAGAATCGGGCTCGGGGTCAAATGAACCTCCCAATGCCAAATACGTCTCCCACAGTCGGCTGGATTCCTCGATGCGCTCGAAGGGGGTGAGTCGGTACCACTCTGCCCACTCCTCGCCGACGATGTCACGCAGATCAAGCATGGTTTCCCGAGTGTATCCGCTTTGAAAAAACAGAGTCAATTCTCGATCCGAAGGCGTCTGGTTGCCCGGAGCACCCCGCGGGCGGGGCCAGGGGGGTGCGCCCTACTCTTTCCACAT
>CAYZFV010000341.1:0-7948 GCA_964477765.1 uncultured Candidatus Kuenenia sp. | reverse complement strand
GATCCGCCAGCCGGCGGGGTCGGGAATCAGCCGCATCGTGGCCGTGCGGCGGATTGATTGCAGCGTGCTTTCCAGCCGCTCACGAAACCCGACGGAGTCGCGCCGCCAGGGTTCGAGCAGCGTGGCCCCGGTCTGCGGGTAGGTGTCGATCCGGCCCTCCGTGGGCACGCCGTTGGCGAAGACCACCCGCTGTTCCGACTGCACCTTGAAGTAGTCGTCGGTGACATCGACCATCTTCATCCAGATCCCCTCGGCGTCGAGCGGCGGGATGACGACGGCATTGCTCGGCGACGGCGGTGTGCCGGGGAGCGTGGGGCCTCCAGGGCCGATGATCGTGCCGGCCGGGAGCGGCGCGAAGGGGTCCGGCTGCATGGGAGGGGGCAGCATTTCCTGCGCGCTGACGGAGCCCGACCCACCGCCAACGAGGGCGGCGGCAATCGCAACCAGAAGGGCAGAGACGACGCGACGCATGACCAGGATGGTCGGGAATCCCCCGGGCTCGCTCAAGGCCAAAAACAGGCCGGGAAAGCACTGCGACGGCCAGCAACAGGCTGGGAAGCCTGTCCTACACCGCCCCGAGGGTGTTCGCCAGCTGTACGAAGCGACGGGCGTAGCGGGTGTGGGACGTATGCAGATGCTCGCCCTGCGAGATGAACCGCAGCCGGTCGTTGCGGGCCAGCCCCTGGCCGTTCAGAATCCGCTCGAACGGCCCCCGGTCATCGGCGTAGACGACCAGAAGCTTGTGCTCGTCGAGCTGCACCTCGATCGGTAACTGCGGATGCATGATCGCGATCCCGGAGCAGCCGTCGTGGAGGAGAAGGTCTTCGAAGTCCCAGAGCATGCTTTCCAGTACGAGCCGCTCCATTCCCTCGCGGGTGAATTCAGTCCGCGGCGGACGCTGGCCCTGGGCCTCGGCATCATGCGTGGTTTCCAGCACCACGTCGACCGAGTCGCCCAGCGGCTCGATCAGCTGGAGAAACAAGTCGAAGAGCTGTTCGCTCGAGACCGCCGCGATGATCGCCGGCAGCTTGGTGCCGGTGCGGGGATCGGTGTAGGCATCGAATCGGTAGCCGGCCTGCGGCACCACGTCGAGCCGCCAGCCGGGGCGGACGGCGTCGGTGAGGGTGAAGCCGCCGTAGTGGCGGCGGGCCAGATGGGCCTCGAGGGTGGCCCGGTCGGGCCTGGCGACGGTGCTGCTGGCCGATGTGGCGGGGAGAAGCGAATCGCGGTCGTCACCGGAGAAAATCTGTGGGTAGGGCATGATGTGGAGAGGCCGATGGGTTCGCGGGATGAAGGTGTCACCCGGCCGCGTGGCCGCGAGACTCTCAACCTTAGGACACGGTTTTGCCCCGTGCGGGCGCAATCCCACCGCGCCGTTTCCGCAAAACCGGCCCGAGCGTTGCCCTCTTCCGGCCCGGTGCCGCATAATTCGCGGCTTTCCACGGAGAACGCCGCGTCATGGACGGAAAAATCGTTGCCACCGGGATCACCTTCGACGACGTTCTCCTCGTGCCCCGGTATTCGGAGGTGGTGCCCTCGGAGGTCGACGTGTCGACCCGGCTCACCCGCGGCATCCGTCTGAACATCCCGATCGTCAGTTCTCCGATGGATACGGTCACTGAAAGCGAGATGGCGATCGCCCTCGCCCAGGAAGGTGGCCTGGGAGTGATCCACAAAAACCTCTCGATCGAGCGGCAGGCCGAGGAGGTCGACAAGGTCAAGCGGAGCGCCAACGGGATCATCATGGATCCGGTCACGCTTCCCCCCAAGGCCACGGTCGCCCGGGCCCGGGAGGTGATGGATCAGTTCAATATTTCAGGGGTGCCGATCACGGCCGACGGCAAGAAACTGGTCGGTATCATCACCCGCCGCGACCTGCGGTTTCTTGAAAGCGGCGATACCCCTGTGGCCGAGATCATGACTCGCGAGGGGCTCGTGACCGCCACCGGGACGGTGTCACTCGACGAGGCCGAAAAGATCCTGATGGCCAACAAGGTCGAGAAACTCCTGCTCGTCGATGCCGGTGGCCTCCTCACCGGGCTGATCACGATCAAAGACATCGACATGATGAAGCGGTTTCCCGACGCCTGCAAGGATCGCCAGGGGCGGCTGCGGGTCGGGGCCGCCGTGGGCGTGTTCGACTACGAGCGGGCGGAGAGCCTGATCGCCAAGGGAGTCGACATGCTGGTGGTCGACTCGGCGCACGGCCATTCCTCGAACGTGATGGAGACGGTGGCCGCGATCAAGAAGCGCTGGGAGATCGAGGTGGTGGCCGGCAACGTGGCCACCCGCGAGGGCTGCCGCGATCTGATCAAGGCGGGAGCCGATGGTGTGAAGGTGGGAATCGGGCCAGGCTCGATCTGCACGACGCGGATCATCTCGGGCGTGGGGGTGCCGCAGATCTCGGCCGTGTGGGATGCCGCCCAGGAAGCGGCGGCTGCCGACGTGCCGGTGATTGCCGACGGTGGCATCCGCTACTCGGGCGACATGACCAAGGCGATCGCGGCCGGGGCCCACTGCTGCATGATCGGCGGGCTGCTCGCCGGCGTGGCCGAGAGCCCGGGGCAGACGGTGCTCTACCAGGGCCGCACCTTCAAGTCGTATCGCGGCATGGGATCGCTGGGCGCGATGGTGAAGGGATCGAGCGAGCGGTATCGGCAGAAGGCGACCGGCCGGGGCAGCGACAAGCTGGTGCCGGAGGGCGTGGAAGGTCGCGTGCCGTTCAAGGGTCCGTTGAGCACCTTTGTCTACCAACTCGTGGGCGGCCTGCGGGCCGGCATGGGCTACTGCGGCACTCCCACCATCGACGCCCTGCGGCGCGATGCCCGGTTTATCCAGGTGTCGGCGGCGTCGGTGCGGGAGGGGCATCCGCACGATATCGTGATCACGCAGGAAGCACCCAACTACAGCACCGAGCACAACCAGGGTGAGTAGGCGGCGTCGACGCGTGGCAGTTCAGGCAGTCTGCCGAGTCTCGGGAAAGTTGCCCGAATGCTTTGAATGTCGGTTCGCCACGTGGCCGATGAATGGGGGCGAGGGGGATACTCCATGCACCGACCACCAGTTCGCCGCCTGCCCGCTGTTCCTGAATCTACGGCGTGGCTATCCGTGGCCTTCATCGCCGCCAACCTGGCCTGCTGGTCTGCCGTTTCCACGCAGGCCCTCGCCGATCCCTCGCAGACCGGGCAGGTCACCGCTCGCTACGACGACACCTTCGACTTCACGGCCGACACCGCCGCGCTCCGCATCGCCTCGGACGAGAAGCTGGCCACGGGCCCCTGTGGCGACGAGGCCGATGACTGTCGCGACCAGCAGCAGAAACTCCGCGATGACACGATCAGCAGCATCGACCTCGACATTCGCGTGGGCGGCCGGCCCGGCAACGATTACCCCTGCGAATGCCGGCTGGAGGGAGGAACCTTCAAGCCCCGGCAGTTTACCTCCACCATGTTTACCTGGAAGGCCGCCGGCTACTGCCACAAGCCGCTCTACTTTGAAGACTGGAACCTCGAGCGCTACGGCCACTCGCATGGCCGGCTCCTCGATCCCTTCGTGTCAGCGGCCCACTTTTTCGTGACGCTCCCCGTGTTGCCCTACAAGATGGGCGTGGAACTGCCGTGGGAGTGTGTGTATCCGCTCGGCTACTACCGCCCCGGCAGCTGCGCCCCCTGGACCTGCCCGGCCGTACCGATCAGCGCCCGCGGTTTTGCCGTGCAGGCGGCCACGGTCACGGGAATCGTCTTTTTGCTGCCGTGAGTTTTGCTCCGCAGGCTGAAGCCCGTCCTACTTCTTGATGAGAGTGGCGATGTAGGCGTAGCGACGGGCGACCGACTCAAACGTGATGTCGACGCGGCCGCTACGCCCCAACTCCACCAGCGCCTCGTGGACTTCCGGCCGGTAGTGCACATGAAAGAATGAAAGCCACTTTTTCAGGCCCGCGGCAAACCAGCCCGGCAACTCCTGCTGATCCCAGAAATCGACGATCAACAACGTGCCCCCCGGCCGCAGATTGGCCAGGGCCGCCTCGAGGGCTCCCGGCCAGGTCGGCACCATCGACAGGCAGTAGGAGAAGAAGATCGTGTCGAAGGGCTCCTCGCGGCCAAACATCTTCCGCGCGTCGAGTTCCTCGGCGAGCCCCTGCCGGAGCACGATCGGTGCCCGCCCCCCTGCTCCGACGCCTGATCGGGCGATGCTGGCGGCGGCCGTCTCCAGCATCTCATGGGAGGCGTCGAGGCCGTAGAGCAGTCCGGGCGCCGGGCGTCGGGCCAGCTTGATCAGGTTGCGGGCCGTGCCGCAGCCCACCTCGACCGTGGCCGTGTTGGGCCCGGTCGCCACCTTGGCAAGCATGCGATCACGGCCGAGGAGATAGTAGGCCCGCGTCAGGTCGTAGATGTGTCGCGTGAGCCGGTACATCCTGTCCATGGCCGCGGCCTGTTCCGAGGGCCCCTTGCGGGCTGGGTTCGACGACACCGGCTGGCTGGCCGTGGGCACGTGACTCATGACACTGCCGGCTGGGCGGCGAGTTCCGGTTTCGGGGCCGCCGCCGGTGGGGCGACCATCTCGTAGAGATGAAACATCCCATAGATCGATGACCGATCCTGGGCGTGCAACTCGGCCGACCGTTCCGTGTTGTAGAAGAACCGACTCCGCGTGGCGGGCGACAGGGCCGCCTCGACCGGCGACTTCTCGCCGGCGGTGCGGAAGATCACGCGGGTGCCCGGCGCCCCGACCCGCACCACCTGCTGCCAGAGATCCTCGATCACCTGGGGCGGCATCCAGTCCTGGCTGTCGAGGAAGATGAAGCTGTTGAGGCTGCCCGGCTCGGCGGTCTGGAGGTAGTCGCCGAGGGAGGAAATATGCGTCTCGACGCGGCCCACCAGCGACTTGATCGTGTCGTAGTTTTCCCGCTTCAGGTAATCGGGCAGCCCGCGACGGCCCTCGTGGTCGTAGCGTCGGCTGAAGGCCTGCCAGGTGAAGTAGTTGTCGTCCAGAGGAAACCCACACGCCAATCGCTTCACCCGCTGCCGGTACATGTCGAAGAGTTTGTGGCCGTCGTTGTCGTGCTCCTCGAGCATCGCCTGATGCTGGCTGGGCGGGATGCCGAGGCTGTAGACCGCCACAGGCTGTCGCCCCAACCATCGCACCAGCCGGTTGTCGAAGAGCGGTCCGAATGTCTCCTCAAAAATCTGCTCCTGCTCGGCGAGTGTCTTCGCCGCCACGAGCCGGGCCGGATCGCGACCGATCGTCTTGGCGATGCCATGCACGAGCCGGAAGAACTGGCCGAGCTTGGCCCGTTCATAGAGTCCATTCTTGAAATAGTTGATGCGTTTGGGGCCGATCGTGTTTCCGAACCAGTCGGTCGTCTCCCAAAACCGCCGGGTGTCGGGATCGAGGTGGTCGCGGATATAGCGACGATAGTTGGGCAGATTGTCGGTATGCCGGCCGTATCCGAAAAACTTGTAGAACGCCTCGTAATCGGGCAGGTGCTCGAGCGCCGCCAGTTTCAGTCGCGTGAGCGCCATGTGGTTGGCGTTGAGATCGACCGCCACGATCTTCCGTGGCTGATGCACGAGGTAGTTGAAAACATTGCAGCCACCGCTGGAGATCGTCAGCAGGCTCGACTCCGGCCCGAGCCCGAGCGCGGCGGCATCGACCCGTGGATCCTCCCAGATCTGGTTGTAGACGAAGCCCTGAAACCAGAGCGTAAACATCCGCTCGAGCACGCCGCGCCGACTGGCGAGCCGATGGTGGTGAACGGCCTTTTTGAGACGACTGGCATTGCCCGAGCGGGCGGCGAGACTCGACATCGTAGAAACCTGGGAAACGCGTCACGCCCGGGAAAAACCCCTACGGGCGATTTGCCGAGTGTACCCGGCTTATGCAACAGCGTCGATGGCGGGTGGTTACGGCCGGCCGGCCACCCGCTTCTCGGCATCGGCCTGAAGAAGGGCCATTTCGCCGTCGTATTGCCGGCCCATCTGGATGACGGCCTCCCAGGCCTCTGCCAGCCGCTTCGCGGCTCTGGCGAGTCGCTGCTCGAGCCCCTCGCGAACCTCGGTGGCCGCGGCGACGTCCTGGCCCCATCGAGGCAAGTCGTCGTTGAGTTCCTCCTCCTCGCGGCGAACCGTCACGATCGTGTCTTCGGCATTCTTCTTGGCTGCGGCGAGGTCGCGAATCGATTGTTCGAGCTGGCCAATCTGGCTGGTAAGCCGGCCATGAATGAAGTAGCCGCCCGGCACTTCCACCTCCAGCGGCTGCTCGTCGCCCTCGAGTTTGGCCTCCACCGTGTTGCCTTCCATGGCGATTCCCATGTCGAGGAGCGGTCGACGATAGAAGACGCTCCGAATCTCCACGACCCCCTCGGATTCCAGTTCAAGCGCCTTGTCGAGCGGGAGGTTGGCGAGATCGCCTTTCTCAAACTGGATCGTGCCCGGCTCGTGGCCGACGGCCTCGGTCGGCATCGCGTGGGCAAAGGCAAAACGCACGGCAGCCCAATACTCCCCGGGCGGGAGCGCATCGGCCTCCACGAGCGGCCGCCATTCGTCTTCATCGACGGGCGTTTCGTGCTTCTCGAAACGGTCGAGCTGCTCCTCGAGATCGAGCAGCAGATCTTCGGCACTCGCCTCATCGGCCCCGCCGGCCTGTCTCAGCCCAGGGAGCACCGGATAGAGCGGTCGTTCCGGCACGTCGTCGGCCGATTCCGGCTCGTCGTCTTCCTCGTCATCGGGGCGACGGGTGCGGGAAAAGGCCAGCCAGCGGTCGACCGGCAGCCCTTCGAACGCCTGCACACTGTCATACTCCCGCCGCCAGAGTTTCTTGTCGACATCGGTCGGGGGAGCGGCCGGCGTGACCGAGAGCACCAGTTCCTTTTCCTGCACGGCTGATTCCCGCACCCGAAACACCCCGAGATAGCGGCCCCCGATGTCGGCCGACTCGCTGTCGAAGAGATAGAGCTGTGATCCCACGTTGATGAACGGGTTGGGGGCGGCATTGTCAGGCATTTGAAAGATCACCTGGCCCACCTGGTTTTCCTGCGGCGGCCGAAATACACCCTGGCTCCATGAGCGGCCCCGCCAGGTATTGACCCGTTCGAGAGCCCGATACCAGCGGGCCTTCTGCTCGTCGAGCGCTGCCAGCGACGCCTCCCCGGCGATTGGCTGGGGCTCTCCCTGGGCGTTGCGCTGCATGCCATCACGAACTTTCAGCACGTCAGCTTCCAGCCGCCGCACCTTCTCTCGCCAGGCCCGCTCCCGTTCGGCGACGCGTGAGGCGAGATAGACGAAGCCGACCGCGGAGAAGATGGCCAGAAAGGCGAAGGCCACGGTGCCCCAACTCCATCCTTTATGGCCGATGCCGAGGGCCACGAGTCCGACCAGCAGCACGATTCCGAGGATGGCCAGCAGGGCGATATTCATGCGACAGTGTCAGACACGGTTCAGCGAGCATGCCGAAAGGCCCCGTCGGCCCTCCGCAGACGCCCCTCTCGGGTGCCAGTATAAGCAGAGCCCTCCCCCGGCTGACGAGGCCGATTTGTCCGGTTGTGCCGCCTGAGCAGCCTTGGTGGGTGGCCGGTGCCATGTCGGCCGTCGGCAACGCCGCGGGCCGTCGTGTCGCCGGCGGGCAACACCGCCGCCGCCCGGCGCCGAGTCGGTTTCGGCAACAAGGGCCGATTTTCGCGGGCGGCTTGCACCGAGCGCCTTCCTCGCGGCCGTTCGGCATCGGAAGTGCCCTCCTGATGGGCCAGTGAGTCTGCCCGCAGCCAGTCGCCCGAGCCTCGAACCAGTGGAGAATTCCATGGCCACCGTCATTGCCCCCGCCCCCCGTCAGGTCCGCGCGGTCCCCGATCGCGGCACATCGCTTCGCCCCCGGCCAGCCTCGGCCACTCGAGCGTCGGCCCCGACATCACCCGCCAAGAAAACGGCCGCTGCGATCGACGACCCGGTGCGGC
>CAYZFV010000340.1:0-8631 GCA_964477765.1 uncultured Candidatus Kuenenia sp. | reverse complement strand
GGCGAGGATCTGGATCTCCACGTGCCGCGGCCGCTCGATGTATTTCTCGATGTAGATGCCGGAGTTGCCGAAGGCCGCCTGAGCCTCAGCCGAGGCCTGCTGCCAGGCGCTGGCCAGTGCGAGATCGTTGGCAGCCACCCGCATCCCCTTGCCGCCACCCCCCGCGGTCGCCTTGAGTAGCACAGGAAACCCGATCTCGCGGGCGACTTTCACCGCCTCCTGCTCGCTCGAGATGATGCCCTCGCTGCCGGGCACCGTCGGCACCTGCGCCTCGCGGGCGAGGGCCCGAGCGGAGTTTTTGTCACCCACCCGCTCCATCGCCTCAGGCGTCGGGCCGATAAACCCGATGTCGCACGACCGGCAGACCTCGGCGAAATGCGAGTTTTCGGAGAGAAAGCCATAGCCGGGATGGATTGCCTGCACGTTGCCGATTTCGGCCGCGCTAATCACGCGATCGATGCGGAGGTAACTGTCGGCCGCCCGCGCGGGGCCCACGCAGATCGCCTCGTCGGCCAGTTCGAGGTAGGGTGCGTTGCGGTCGGCTTCGCTAAAGATGGCCACCGTTTCGACGCCGAGTTCGCGACAGGCGCGAATCACCCTGAGGGCGATTTCACCGCGATTGGCTACCAGGATCCGCTTGAACATTGCTTGCCGCCCGGCACCTCATGGCGCCACCTTGCTGCTTCAGAACAACTCGCCCCGTCCGTTGCCGGCAGGCGACTCACGCTTCGGGGTCGACCTTGATCAGCGGCTGGCCAAACTCGACCGGCGCGCCATTCTCGACGAGGATCGCCACGACCTGCCCCGACACGCCAGCCGGGATTTCGTTGAAGACCTTCATGGCTTCGACGATACACACGGTCTTCTCCGGCCCGATCCGGTCGCCGACCTTCACGAAGGGAGCCGCCTCCGGACCGCTGGCCCGATAAAACGTGCCCACCATCGGGCTGGTGATCACGAGCATCTTGTCTTCGGCCGCCGGGGCCTTTTCGGCGGCTCCGGCGGCCGCCGGAGCCGCTCGTGGTACCGGAGCCGGTGCGGCGGTCATCACGACATCACCGCCCCGCTTGAGTCGAACGGCCGTGTCGCCCTGCTTGAGGTCGATTTCCGCAAGATCGTGCTCCTTCATAAGCTCGATCAGCTTGGTGACCTTCTTGACGTCAAAAATATCGGTGCGCGGCTGGGTCGGGCTCATACGGGTCGCCTGAGGAAAGAAACCACGGAGATTTCGCGGCGAAGGTAGCCCGTTGGCGATGTTTCAGTCAAGGTAATGGGGGAAACCGCTTCGCATCACCCATCTCGCCCGCGTGTCGGGGCTGCCACTGACGCCATGCTCGACGCCGCCAACCCCGTGCCCGCCGACCTGCCACGGCTCGCCCCACGCAGCCGTGAGACAAGCAAGCGAGACTACGGTCGCGTGGTCATCGTGGGGGGGGCGACAGGGATGGGCGGTGCTCCAGCCCTGGCCGGGATGGCAGCCCTCAAGAGCGGCGCCGGGCTGGTCGAAGTGCTCGTGCCGGATGCCGTGGCCGCGATCACCGGCGGCTTCGACCCCTGCCTGATGACCCGCGGTCTTGCCGACGCAGCCGACGGCACCGTGAGCAGTGCCGCCGAGCCTGTGGTGCGCGAGCGACTCGCGACGTGCACGGCCGCGGCGGTCGGTCCTGGCATGGGGAGGTCGGTCGGCGCCGCGGCGCTCGTGAACCATCTCTGGCGCGACCTGCCCCAGCCGACCGTGTTCGACGCCGATGCGCTGTGGGCCCTCGCCCAGATGGAGCGATCAGAACAACGGCGGCATGCCGGCCCTCGGGTGCTCACGCCGCACGCCGGTGAAATGCTTCGGCTCTTGGGCCACGATCCCGCGTCGCCGCACTCCCGCGACCGGGCCTGGCTCGAAGCCATGGCGACGGAGATGGCGGCGATGGTGGAGGCCGTCGTGGTGCTCAAGGGTCCGGCGACGCTCGTCACCGACGGGACACGAAAGCCGCACAACGAAACGGGCAATCCCGGCATGGCCACCGGGGGAACGGGCGACGTGCTCACCGGCGTGATCGCCGCCCTCTTGGCCCAGGGGTTGTCGCCTTTCGATGCAGCCCGCCTCGGGGCCTGGGTCCACGGCCGTGCCGGCGATCTCGCTGCCGCCGACCTGGGAGAAATTTCGATGACCGCCCGCGACCTCGTCGAACGGTTGCCCGCGGCGTGGTTTGTCCACCAAAGGAATGCCCTGACATGCCGACGTGGACAGTAGGCACGCGCTGAGCCGGCAACGAGGGACAGCACGACAAACAGGCTCCCCATATCGCTCATCACGAGACTCCGATGGACAATGGCTCAGGGGGCACGGTCCCTGCTTCGCGGTTGACGACCAAAATCAAGGCGGCCGCGACGGAGCCCGGGCAGCGGTTCCCCGGCATTGATGCTGGGCACGTAGTACTCGACGTAGCCAAGGTGCATCTCGTCGAAGGTTTGCGGCCCCCAACGGACGGTCTGCGTTGGATCGGGGTTGGCTGGGTTTCCCTCGCTGTTGTCATACCAGGCCGTAAAGACGAGCCGATCGCCCGCCTGGAGCGCACGTGGCTCGTACAGGCGGTAGAGCAGCTGCCAGTTGAAGTCGTAGCGCGGAATGTCGAGGAGCGTCGTGCGGCCTTCATCCGGACGGACCACCTCGTATCGGCAGGCTTTTCCGCGCACGTGGAGATGCGGGAGGAAGCCCATGATCGTCGCCTCGAAGGGGAGCGTGAGCGACGCTACCTCGCGATGGTCGGCCGCTCCCGGCGGAATGGAGATGCGAGCGTTCACGATGCCCGCCACGCGGACCTCGTGCTCGGGCGGCTCCTGCGCGTAGATCACCCCCACCCGGGTGCGGTCGGTCGTCGCGGTGCCGTTGGGCGTGTAGTGCATTTGGAACTTCAGTCTGGCACCCTTGGGCAGTTTCTTCGCGAAGCCATCAGGGTAGACGAGCGTGTTTTGCCCCGGCACGTATTCACCCCAGAAGCCGCCCCGCTCCTCAACCGTGGCATCCCGCGCGTCCGCCGGAGCCTCGTGGCGCGTGGCGAGATGGATCAGCGCATGGTGCACGACGTCGCGGTCGCCCGGCTGCACCTCGATCGCCCGCACCCAGCGATCCTCGGCCAGATGCGTCTCCACGATCACGGTCTGGTAGGGCATCACACCGCTCCCCCTCACCGCCACCGGCTCGGCAAATTCGAAGACCGCATCGGGCGTGCCGATCTGCCAGCCATCGGGATACCGTCGCGGCGCGGGGGCATCAGCGGGATCGCCCGCGGGGCGACCGCCCGCGATCCAGGCCAGAAGATCCTGCTTCTCGCCCTGGGCGAGCGAGCGGTCGTTCGCCCAGGGCGTGTGGATACGGCCGGTCTCAGGATCGGGAGGCGTCGCGGCCGCGAACCACGGAGGCATGGTGCCCCGATCGACGACCTCCCTCACCATCGCCGCGTGGGCCACCAGATCACCGTAGGTATCGAGGGGGAAGGGGCCCACGCCGCCGTCGCGATGGCACTCAACGCAGTGCCGAGCGACGATCCTCGAGATGCGACCGTGGTAGGTCACCTTCGAGGCCACGGCAGCGGCCTGCGGCGTATCGAGCACGCAGCCCGGCGCCTCGGTAGCCGACACGAGCGGCCGCTCGCCGGCCCGGATCGCGGCCAGCGCATCAGCCAGGTACCGCTTGCGCGGGGCGTCGAGCGAGTAACCGAAGCCGTATTGATCGTCGATGGCACCGTGGTAGGCGACCGTGCGGTCGGCGTCGAGCACCACGACGTCGGTTGTGCTCGTGGCGCCGACGGTCGCGGCAAGACGGCCATCCGCGTCATGCACGTAGATCGCCCCGTCACCGAACCGCGTCGCGACTGCCTGCATGTCGGCCGGCTTGTCGGTTGCCACCGGATCGACCACGACCCAGGCAATGCCTTCGCCGGGCGACGCAACCAGTTCCTCGAGCGTCCGCAGATACTTCCGGCTCAGCGGACAGGTCGTACTTGTCATCGCGACGACGACGACCTGTCCGTCGGCAATCGTGGCCAGCGATCGCGGCCTGCCGGCGAGGTCGGTAAACGTCACATCGGCGACGCGGCGACCGATCCCGTGGTCGCCAGACCGCACGGGTCTCGGCCGCTCGCGAACCGAGGCCCCGCGCGGAGCGACCGCGGCCGAAGCTCCTGGGGGGGGTGCCGATTCCGCAGGCAATCCGCCGCGCCCGCGGCCACGACGATCCCTGATCGCTCCCTGGCGGATCGCCTCCACCGCCTCGGGCTTTGTGATCGCACCGTCACCGTCGAGGTCGAGTCGGTGGAACAGCGCGGCTGCGGGCAGTTCGTCGGGCGTGACGGTCGCGTCGCCGTTCCTGTCGAGCTGCTCAAACCGCTTCTCGAATGCGTCCTGAGCGTGTGCGTGGCCAGTGACCATGGTGCCACACGCGACGACCGCACAGAGCAGGAGACTCTGCATGTCTCGGGGGCGTCGGCTGAGGATCGCGCGGCCGACAAGCAGCCGCGACAGGGTGGGGATAGCGTGCATCGCGACGGCTCTTCAGCGGTCTGAAACGGGTTCGCGTGGGAAGACGGTGTGGTACACGAGCCCTCAGGCGGATGCGTATGAAACGCCACCGATCGACGAAAGTTTCTGTCCGCCAGGTATCGTCCTCAGGCCCACCCCCAAACAACCATTTTCTTCCGCGTTCTGATTAGAATCCAGAGCATGACATGTCGCTACGACTATGACGTGGTCGTCGTCGGCGCCGGCCATGCCGGCGTGGAGGCGGCCTGCGCCGCAGCGCGGCTCGGTGGCCGCGTCGCGCTGCTCACGGCCAACCTCGACACCGTCGGCCAGATGAGCTGCAACCCGGCGATCGGCGGCGTCGGTAAGGCGCAGCTCGTCCGCGAGGTCGATGCGCTCGGCGGCATCATGGGCCAGGCGATCGACGCCACCGGCATCCAGTTTCGGGTGCTCAACCGCTCCAAAGGGCCGGCGATGCACGGCCCCCGCGCGCAGGCCGACAAGCGGCGCTACCAGATGGAGGTGAAGCGGATCGTCGAGGAGACGCCCGGCCTCGATCTGCGGCAGGAGACCGTCGACGATCTTCTTCTGGAACCGGTCGCGTCGCCCGGGCTGGTTGCCGCCCCGTGGAAGGTGATGGGCGTGCAGGTGCGTGGCGCCGCCGAGTATCGGGCCCCGGCGGTCGTGCTCACGACCGGCACGTTTCTGCAGGCAGTGATGCACACCGGCGAGGCCCAGACCGCCGGCGGGAGGGCAGGGGAGGGGACGACGTCAGGCGTCAGCCGGGCACTCGCCCGCGCCGGCATCGCGATCGACCGCTTCAAGACCGGCACGCCCTGTCGCCTGTCGGCCACGTCGATCGATTTTGCTCAGCTCGATGAGCAGCCGGGTGACACCGACCCGCAGCCGTTCTCGTTTCTCACCGACGCGATCCGGCAGGCGCAGCTGGTCTGCTGGATCACCCGCACGACGCCGGAGATCCACGACCTGATCCGGGCGAATCTCCACCGGGCGCCGATGTACACGGGCCAGATCGAATCGCGTGGGCCGCGGTACTGCCCGAGCATCGAAGACAAGGTGGTGCGGTTCGCCGATAAGGAAAGCCATCAGCTGTTTCTCGAGCCTGAGGGCCGCTGCACGCGAGAAATCTACGTCAACGGCATCTCGACGAGCCTGCCCCGCGACGTACAGGACGCGATGATCCGAATGGTGCCGGGGCTCGAGCGGGCCCGCATCATGCGGTATGGCTACGCCGTCGAATACGACTACTGCCCCCCCGACCAGCTCACGCCCACGCTCGAAAGCAAGCAGGTTCGGGGCCTGTTTTGTGCCGGGCAGATCAACGGCACCACCGGCTACGAGGAGGCGGCGGCCCAGGGGCTCGTGGCGGGCACCAACGCGGCACTTGCCCTGGCTGATCGCGACCCGCTCATCCTCGAGCGAGAAGATTCCTACATCGGCGTCCTGATCGACGACCTGGTCACCCGTGGTGTCGACGAGCCCTACCGGATGTTCACGAGCCGCGCCGAGCATCGGCTCGCCCTGCGGCACGACAATGCCGACCGGCGGCTCACCCCCACGGCCATCCGGCTGGGTCTCGCACAGCAGGGCCGGATCGCGCGGCTCGAGGCCAAACTCGCCGAAATCGACGCCACGCTCGCCGTCCTCTCCGGCCACCGTGTCGAGGGCCTCTCGCTGGCCGATCGGCTGAAGCGGCCCGAGGTTCGCTGGGAACACTGCGTGGCGGCTCATCCCGCGCTGGCAACCGTCTCCCGCGATGTCGCCACCCAGATCGAGACCGACATCCGCTACGCCGGCTATCTCGCCGTCGAACGGGAGCGGATCGCGAAGCGGCAGCAGCTCGCCGAGCGAGTCATCCCCGAGGGCTTCGATTATGCAGCCGTCCGCCACCTGCGTGCCGAAGCCCGCGAGAAACTCCAGCGGATCCGCCCCCGCACGCTCGCCCAGGCCGGCCGCGTGAGTGGCATCACACCCGCCGACCTGGCGCTCGTGCTCGTCTCCCTCGATCACCACAGCCGCGGAGCGTAGGCAGATGCGGATCGTTCATATCACGGCCGGAGCAGGGGGGAGGCTCTGCGGCTCGTGCCTGCACGACAACGCGCTCGTGCGGTCGCTCCAGGCCCGCGGCTGCGACGCCGTGCTTCTGCCGGCCTACGTGCCGACGACGACCGACGAGGAAAACGTCGCCGAGCCACGAATCGTCATGGGGGGCGTGAACGTCTGGCTCCAGGAGCATGTCGCCCTGTTTCGCCACACGCCGTGGTTCTTTGACCGCCTCCTCGATTCGCCACGGCTCCTCTCATGGTTGTCGACCCGCACGGGCGAAACGCGGCCGGCCGATCTGGGCCCGCTCACCGTGTCGTCGCTGAAGGGCGAACGTGGCCATCAATCGAAGGAGATCGCAAAGCTCTGCCGGCTTCTCGCTCACGACCTGCGGCCCGACGTCGTCCATCTCTCCAATGCGTTGCTCCTCGGCATGGCCCACGCCATCCGCGAAGCGACCGGAGCAGGCATCGTCTGCAGCCTTTCCGGTGAAGACATCTTCATCGAGAAGATTCCCGAACCGGCCTATCCGCAGATCCGCGCCCTGCTCCGTGAGCGGGCCCGTGACGTCGATCGTTTCGTGGCGCTCAATGCGTTCTTCGCCGACTTCATGGCCGAATACCTCGCCGTGCCTCGGGGGCGGATCACCGTGATCCCCCATGGGATCGATACCACCGGATTTCCTGCCGCTCCGCCAATTCCCACCGCCGGCCCACGATTCGTGATCGGCTCCCTGGCTCGGGCCTGCCCGGAGAAGGGGCTCGACCTGCTTGTCCGAGCCTTGCCACTCGTCCGGCAGAAGCACGATGTGACGCTCCGCGCCGCCGGTGCCGTCGTCGATGCGGAACAGGCCTATGTCGATGAGTGTCTTGCCACCGCCCGCGACCTCGGTGTCGCGGAGCACATGACCTGGCTCGGCCAGCTCGATCGACCAGCCAAGCTGGCCTTCTTCACCACGATCGACGTCTTCGCCATGCCCACCCACTTTCCCGAGGCCAAGGGACTTCCCGTCATCGAGGCGCTGGCCGCCGGGGTGCCCGTGGTCGCTCCGGACCACGGCACCTTTCCCGAACTGCTCGATGGAGAACAGGCGGGGCGGCTCCATACGCCGGGCGATGCGGATGACCTTGCCCGGGTGATCATCGCCATGCTCGACGATGCCGAGGCACGCCGCCGGATGGCCGCCCACGGCCGGGCCCTCGCCGGGCGGCGCCATCGCGCCGACCAGATGGCCGCCGACCACGAAGATCTCTATCGCCGACTGGTGTCAGGCCGGCGGTGAGCGATCGCCATGTTCGGCGATCTCGGCGCCGTCCCGCCGTTCGGGAAACATCAGCGAGGCGACGACGCTCGTGCCGATCAGGGTGACGATCACCAGAAGCGACACGGCCGGGTGCACGAGATGTCCCTTGGCGTGGGCATCCCAGCCGCCGAGGTCTGCCAGCCACTCGTTGTGCCGGGCCGCCTCCGCGATCATCTTGCCTCCCACGAAGACCAGCACCGCCGAGAGGCCGTAGTTCAAAAACCGAAACAGATCCATCACGCCGGCCAGCAGGAAGTAGAGCGCCCGGAGGCCGAGGATGGCGAACACATTGCTTGTGAAGGCGATGAACCGCATGTAGGGCGTGCCCTTTTCGACCACGCCGAGGATCGCCGGCACGCTGTCGACGGCGAAGAGCACGTCGGTGCTCTCCACGACGAGGAGCACCAGAAACAGCGGCGTCGCCATCAGCCGCCCGTTTTCCCGAATGAAGAATCGGTCGCCCGCCGAGTGCGAGGCGACCGGAATGACTCGGCGGATCGTCTTGATGAGCAGGTTGTCGCCCGGGTCGTGCTCTTCCTTGCTGAAAGCAAGTTTGAAGCCCGTGTAGACGAGAAACACCCCGAACACCCAGAGCACCCACTTGTAGCGTTCCACCAGTTCGGCCCCCAGCAGCACGAACGTGAGCCGCATGATCACCGCGCCGAGAATGCCCCAGAAGAGCACCCGATACTGATACTTCAGCGGCACACCGAAGTAGGCGAAGACCACGGCGAACACGAAGACGTTGT
>CAYZFV010000339.1:0-7248 GCA_964477765.1 uncultured Candidatus Kuenenia sp. | reverse complement strand
CAGCCACCTGAATCTTGAATGACTTCTCGACGGGAAGATGCCGCTTGACGTTCTCGATCAGGACCTGGTCCTGGCCGACGAGCAGCACCTTCGCCATGGCTTCGTCCTCGAGGTCGCCCAGCGGCATGCCGTGCTCCTTGAGAAACTTGATCAGGTATTCCCGCGGGATGCGGCGATCCTGTGAACCGGGAATGCGGTAGCCCTTGAGTCGTCCCGAATCGAACCATTTGCTCACGGTTCGCGGGGCGACCTTACAGATCTTGGCGACCTGGCCAGTGGTAAAAACCTTCATCGCGTGGACTCCATGTGGATCATTCGTATCCGGAATTGTCCGTGGCCAGTCCCCGCCGCACGGATGCGAGCGATGGAATCCAGCCCCCCATTTGACGCGGCATCATCGATTCAGGGGGCCCGGCCGCGTCGGCGCGCCCCGCGAAAGTCGGCATGGCGGCCGAGGGGGGCGTATGAGAACGACCCGCGGACAGTCGTGTGTGTGAGACACGTCCACCACGGTCGGTGACTCGCAGGTATCCCCCCCTGCCACATCCCGTCGCACTGTCCGGCTTGGGCACCGGCCGTTGCGACGGCATATCCGACCACGGATGTAGATCGAAAGATCCTGTGGTGAGACTTGAGCCGTTCTTTGCGGAGGCGCGGGTGGCACCACATGGAGGGCCTGGCGGGGAAAGGCCGGCCGACGGGGCGAGCCGGTCGCGGAAGCGGTGTTTCAGGCCGCTTTCGGCCGGTTTTTCGCCGTGGCGGCGGTCGCCTCGAACCGCACCGACACCCGCTTCGACACCCCCGACTCCTCCATCGTGACGCCGTAGAGGGTGGTTCCGGCGGCCATCGTCTTTTTCGAATGCGTGACCACGATGAACTGCGTGGAGGAGAGAAAGTCGCGGAGCACTCCGACATAACGGTCGATGTTGGCCTCGTCGAGGGCGGCATCGACCTCGTCGAGCACGCAGAACGGGCTCGGCCGTGAACGAAAGATCGCGAGCAGAAGGGCGACGCAGGTCATCGTCTTTTCGCCGCCGGAGAGGAGCGAAATGCTGCGGGGCTCCTTGCCGGGCGGTCGAGCGACGATTTCCACCGCCGTCTCGAGCAGATCGACGTCGGGTTCGAGGACGATGTCGGCCTGACCGCCCCCGAACACCCGCTCGAAGAGTTCCCGGAAATGGCCACGGACCGTTTCGATCGTTTCACCCAGAAGCCGCCGGCTTTCGTCGTCGATGCGGGCGATCAATTGCTCGATCGCCCGCTTGCCGTCGGTGACGTCGGCCAGCTGGGCCTCCAGGGTCTGGAGCCGTTCGGTGAGCGCGTCAGCTTCGGCGAGGGCCTCCATGTTCACGGTCGTCATCGAGGCGAGCTTGCGGCGGAGTTCTTCGATCCGCTGGTCGAGTTCGCCCCGGTCGGCCGGGATCTCGATGCTCGCGCCGTCGGCATCGGTCACCGGTTCGGGCGGCGTGTCTCCTTCGATCACGAGATCGTAGTCGTCGCGAATTCGCTCGATGATGCGGCTGCGGGTGTGGCGGGACTCTCCCGCTTCGAGGTCGAGGCGATGGAGGCGTTCGCCCAGCGCGGCAAGCTCGCCGCGGGCGGTGGTGATCTCGGCGTCCTCCGCGTCGATGGCGGCAGCCAGGGCATCGCGTTCGGCGGTGAATCCCGCCAGCGTGTCGCGGGCCCGCTCGGCGGAGACCATCAACTCGGCATGGGCGGCGGTGGCGGCAAGGAGGTCGAGTTCCACCGAAGCACGTCGCGCCTCGACCGCGGCGCGACGCCGCGCGGCAGCCTCCATATCGGCGTGGCGGATGGCGGCATCGCCGATCGTCGCCTCGACGGCGCTGCGGGCTGCGGCGATACGGCCTTCGCAGGCGGCCCGCTCGGCCTTGAGGCGGTGGATTGTTTCCCCGACCTCGTGGCGGCTGCGGTCGAGGGCATCGAGATCGACACGGGCGGTCGAAACGGCGGCACGGGCCTCGTCGATGTTGGCATCGTGGGCCGCCAGACTGGCGGCGGCTGTATCGCGGCTCTGGCCGAGGTCGACAGCCTGCCGCTCGGCATCGAGGAGGCCGGCCTCGGACTCGGCGAGCGCCGCACGGGCTGCTTCCTGTTCACGGGCGGCCCGGCCGAGTTCGGTCCGTGAGGCGGCGATCTGCTCCCCTGCCTGCTGCCTGCGGGCGAGCGTGTGGCGAATCTGCTGCTGGACATCCGCCGCCTGCGTCTGCAACGAATCGATCAGGGCCTCGTGCTTGGCGACCGCGAGCGTGAGTTCCCGATGGCGGTCGTCAAGTGCCCGCCACTCACTACGGCGGGAGACGAACGCCAGGCCGCTCCCGAGCACTCCGAGTTCGTAGACGCCGTCGGCCGAAAGGCTGGCCCCGTCGTGGGTGATGAAGACGGTGCCGGCAGGGGCCGCATCGACCAGGCCGGCCGCCGCGTCGAGCGACTCCACCACCCAGATCCGCCCCAGCAGTTTGCGACGGAGCGTTGCGTGAAGGGGGTGTGTGGCCGGGGAACGGTCGGCGACGAGGTGGTCGAGGCGACCGATGACGCCCGTGCCGGAGAGCTCAAACTCGGGGGGGTCGCGGAGCGACTCGGCGGCGATGAAGGCCACGCGGCCGCCGGCGGCGAGCGCCGCGCGGGCCTCGTCGCCCGAGGCCCACGAGGCCGGCCCCGTGTAGAGCGGGTCGAGCGAGTCGACCACCAGGCTTTGGGCATGAGCTCCGAGGGCGAGGTCGACGAGCGTGGCCCATGGCTCGTCGGCGACAACCAGATCGGCCACCGCGCCGGCGAGGCCCGGGAGCCGGTGATCGGCTGCGAGGAGTCGCCGGGCGGCGTCGGACATCCCCTCGTGGCGACCGATCATTTCTTCGAGCACCGTCCTTCGTTCGCCACAAGCCTCGAGCTTCGCCCGCCACGAGGCGAGCGACTGCCAGGCCTCTTCGAGGCTGGTGGCCACGGTCCGATGGGTCGCCTCCAGGGTCTCGAGGTCGCGGGTGAGCCGGTCGAGCCCCTGGGAGAGCGTGGCGAGATTTCCTTCCCACGTGGCTGCGGCTTCCTGGCCACGGGCGAGCTGGCTGCGGGCCGCTTCGATGCGGGATCGCCACGCGTCCATCGTCCGCCCGGCATCCGCCAGGCGGGCCTCCTCGCGGTCACAGGCCGCCTGCACCTCGATCCGCCCCCGCTGTAACGCGGCCAGGGCATCGGCCTGCTCGTCGAGGCGGCGCCGCAGCGTCGTGGCATCCTGATGGGTGCCCACGACCGTCTCCTCATGACGCTGCATCAGCGCCGTGATCTGCCCGGCCTCGGCGAGCACGGCCTCGAGCGCCGCACGCGCCGCCGCGATCTGTTCGTTCACGGCCCGGGTGTCGTGGCGGGCCGTCTCCAGATCGGCTTCGCTCCGGGTCAGCTCGTCGGTCAGTTCGCGATGCCGCGACTGCAGGAGACCGAGCCGGGCTTCGGCCGCCGCCGCCCGCTCGCACTCATGCGTCGTGGTGTCCTGCTGCGTGGCGAGCCGAGGCAGCAGATCGCGCTCGCGGGCGGTGAGTTCGTCGATTCGGATCGAGGCCGTCGCCACGCGTGCCTCGGCCGCCCCATGCAGGGCACGAGCCTCCTCGATGGCGGTGACCACGGCGGCGAGCGTGGCGTCGGCGGCGGTGAGATCCTGCGTGGCCGCCGCCACGCGGAAGGCACGGAGGGTGTCGGTCATCGTCCGCCACCGGCGGGCCCGCCTGGCCTGGAGCGTGACTGTCTCCAGCCGACTGCTCACTTCGCCGACGATGTCGGCCAGCCGCTGCCGGTTTTGCTCGGCGCGTTCCAGGCGGCGCAACGCCTCGCCGCGACGAGCACGAAACCGCGTGATCCCGGCGGCCTCCTCGAAGACGATCCGACGGTCGCGGCCGGAGGCGACCAGGAGCGCATCAACCCGGCCCTGCTCGATCACGCTGTAGGCCTCGGTTGCGGCACCGGTGCCGGAAAACAGCTCGCGGATGTCGCGGAGCCGGGAGATTTCGCCGTTGACGAGGTATTCACTTTCACCGCTGCGGTAGACGCGGCGGGCGATCTGCACTTCGTCCGACTCGACGGGCAGTTCGCGGGCCGAGTTGTCGAAGATGAGCGCCACCTCGGCCACGTTGAGCGGCTTGCGGCTGGCGGAGCCGGCAAAGATCACGTCGGTTGCGGTGCGGCCCCGGAGGCTGCGCATCGACTGCTCGCCGAGCACCCACTTGATCGCGTCGACGACGTTCGATTTGCCCGAGCCATTCGGGCCGACGACCACGGTGATGCCGTCGGGAAATTCAAAGCGTGTGCGGTCGGCAAAGCTCTTGAATCCGACCAGATCGAGGGCCTTGAGCCTGGTCATGATGACTCGTCTGTGGCCGACTCACCCGAAAAGGCCGCATCGACAGGAGTGTCGGCCGGGATGCTGCGATCACGAATCGAGATTTCTTCGTGGAGGGAGCCGCGGCCATCATTGGCCCTGGGCAGGGCGTCGAAGGCCAGCCGCGTCGTCAGAGCCCGCTGGGCCGTGGCCTGCTGGAGAAACTGGATCATGTCGGGATACGTCGCCTCGAGCTGGGCCAGCGCCCGAAGAACCGACTCGGCATCGGCCTTCGTCTCGATCACGCGGTCGGGCACGCCGGCCTCGAAGCGACTGCAGGTCGCAGCGCCCCCCGCGACCACCACGACGATCGATGGCCCGGCCTCGACCCGCATGCCATCGCTCAGCGGATGCTCCGTGCCGAAGAGGACGATCTCGGGATGGTGGGAACGGGTGGCATGGATCAGAGTCGGCCCGTCGACATTGAGCAGATGGAAGCCGCAGGCATCACCCAGCTGCTCACCGCGGACCAGCGGGATCGGCGAATCCATCATCCACAGCGCGCGGAAGGCGCCGTAGCGGGTTTCGGCGCTGGAGCTCGAGAGCAGCGACTGGAGGGCGTCAATGCCGTTGGCATCGTCGATCACCCGCAGCGCCGCCAAGGCCGCCGGGCGGGCGCTGCGGAGATTCGCGGCCGCGGCGGCGAGATGCTCCGCCGCCACCGACTCACCGAGGTAGGCCAGCGCCTCCGCCGCGGCAAACCGCACCTCGGCGTCGTTGGAATCGAGGCCGTCTTTCAGTGTGGCGATTCCATCCTTGCCGACCGCCTCCAGCCGCAGCGCGGCCGTCGATGCGGTGACAGGGTCGGCAAGCTGGCGGCGGAGCAGGTCAAGCCGGGCATGGAGCCCGCCGGCCGGTTCGGCCACGGCGACGGCGCCCACCACACGGATATAGCGGGCGAGGTTGTGATGGTAGGCGGTGGGAATTTCCAGCGCGATGAAGCGATCGGTCTTGGGCGTGGCCACGCCCTGCCTTGATCCGCGGATCACCGTGTGGAAGCGGCCATTGATGGCATCGCCGATCCGCTTGGAAAGCGCCACGGAACGATGCTCCGGCTGCAGGATCAGGCCGATGGAACGTGTGGTGAGCGACACACCGCCCCCGGGCACGATGCCACGGATCTTCGATTTCGAGTCGAGGTTGCCGCTCGAGACCGGATCGACCAGGAGCGGCCCTTCGACGATGCCCATCACGTGGCCGTCACGAATCCGGCTGCCGAGCACGACCATTTCCGCCAGTCGTGTCTCCATCAGCCAGCCGCCATTGAGGCTGGAGGTGTCGCAGTCGGGAGGAACCTCGACCGCCACGTCGAAACGATCACCTTTGTGAACTCCCGGAGGCAGGTAGCCATGCACCCAGACCAACGATGTGGCCGGCGAGGCGAGCAGGGTGTTGGGCTGGATCACGCCCCGCGCCTGCATGTCGGCCAGCAACGCCTGCCGCCGGGCGTTGGGCGGAGGATCACTCCCGGTGCCAGCGAGGCCCGTGACAAGGGCGGCCCGTTCGATGCGTTGCGGGTTCATGCCCCACGGAACGGTGTAGTCGCCGACCAGCCTCGTCTCGGTCTCGATGTTGAGCAGCGCCTCGACCTCTGGGCTCTGGCTGCGGATGGCGGGGTTGGCGCAGCCCGCGAGCAGCATGGCGGTCGATGCTGCAGAAATCAGCCAAGCTTGCCAGCCGCGATCGAGAAAGCGGTTGCTGTCGGGTGGAGTCGCCATCGAAAATGTTCACGAGAGGAAGCTGTGGCCCGGCATCAGGCCACGAGATGGTCGGGAGGGTAGGAGTCGCGCACCGAGGGGTCAAGGGTGCTTGAAGCGGTAGAGAAGGATGGCTTTTCGGCAGCGGGAATCGTCTTGGCCCGTCTGTGACGCCGTGCTAGGGTCTCGTGGATGTCCGATTCCAGACCTTTGCGGAGCCGAGGGACCGTGACGCCCGATACCATCACCGACAGCGGCATTCATGTGCGTTGGATGATTCGCCGCGACATGCCGGAAGTGCTCGAGATCGAGCAGCACGCCTTTGAGTTTCCGTGGAGCGACGAGGACTTTACCCGGTGCCTCCGGCAGCGCAACTGCATCGGTATGGTGGCCGAGCTTGCCGACTCGGTGGTCGCTTTCATGATCTACGAACTCCACCGCACGCGGCTGCATGTGCTCAACTTTGCCGTGGCGCGGTCTCATCGGCGGCTCGGCATCGGCACGCTGATGATGGAGAAGCTCGTGGGCAAGCTGACCCCCGAGCGCCGCTCTCAGATCGCGCTCGAGGTGCGGGAGACGAATCTTCCCGCGCAGCTCTTCTTCCGGTCGCTCAACTTCCGGGCTACGTCGGTGCTCAAGGACTTTTACCAAGACACCACGGAAGACGCGTATCTCATGCAATACACCTGGCATGATGCGGCGGCGGCGCTGCCGCGGCGGATGGCCGGCTGACCCACTGCCGCCAGGTGGAGGACAGCATGTCGACCCGACGGCGCAGCACGGCGAGGGCCCCGGCGGCCGAGTCGCCGCGGGCGAAGACGGTGAGCACCGGAGCCCGAGGGGCGATCGTCTGCCCCGGCGTGGGAATGTCGGCGATCGCCTGCTGACCGCCATCGGCTCGTGTCCATGCGGCGGCGATCGCCGCCCAGCGAGCGGTGAGATCGACCGTGATCGCCAGCGGCTCGGGAGTATGCACGATGGCCTTGGCCCAGACGGTGTCGGTGGCCGACGGTGCCGAGCCGGCGGTGGGGCCGGTCATTCCGCAGGCAGCCAGGTGGGCGGCCGCCACCGAAATGCGGGTCGCCCGCTCATGCAATTCCATCGAGGCCGTCACGCGCGGATTCACCTCGATGATCCACGGCCGACCGGCGGGATCGATCACGAGAT
>CAYZFV010000338.1:0-9341 GCA_964477765.1 uncultured Candidatus Kuenenia sp. | reverse complement strand
AACCAACCGCGACACCCCACGGACTCAGGGGAGATCGACACCACCCAGCGCCACCATTTTCGACCGCCCCGCGCCGCCGTTTTCAACCGCCGTCAACAGTGAAGTGGCCGCGATGGTCGGCCAGCAGATCGAGATAGGGGCTCGACGGGGCTTGAGGTTCGGTTGAGTCGCCGGCGCCGGGCGTCTCGGGAAAGAAAAACTGCGGCATCATGCCGAGCGGCACATGGATCGCCAGCAGCCGTTTGGGTAACGATGCGCTGGATGATGGCGCTGCCGCCTCCGCCCTGGCCCGGCGACCGAGGGGGGGCAGCATGGCTTCGAGGAGAGGCAGGCCGATGCCGGCGCCAGTGGCCCGGAGCATCGTCCGGCGGGAGAGCGGCAACGAGGTGACTGAGGGACGGGTGTGCGGCATGGTGTGTCCTCGAAAGCGACATCACCAATCCTAGGACGGACCACGAGCCGCCACCCGTCATAAAAATGTCTACACCGTGATTGCGACGGCGCGGGCAGTTGCCGCCACTACGCCAGCCCGGTGAGCGGGCCGTCGCCGCAGTGGTCGGGATTGCCGAACCGACTCAGGTCGGTGTTGCCCATGGCATGGGCCAGCGCGAGCAGCAGGCGGTTGTGCGGCACGCCGCCATACTCCAGCGCCCGGCCCATCGTGAAGCCGAGCCCACCGCCGATCAGCACAAACGGGATGTCGGCGTGGGAGTGAGAGTTGCCCTCGCCCAGTTCGTTGGTCCACAGGATCGTGGTGTGGTCGAGGAGCGAGCCTTCGCCGCCCGGCTCCGGTGTTTCGGCGAGCCGCTTGGCGAGATGGGCGATTTCACCGGCATACCAGGCATTGATCCGTGTGAGCTTCTCTTGGGCGGCCTCGTTGCTGTTGGGCTCGTGGGAGAGCTCGTGCTGCCCCTCGTCGATCCCCAGCCACTTGAACCGGGGCTGACCGACGGAGTTCGTGTATTGCAGCGTCGCCACCCGTGTGAAGTCGGCCGCCAGCGATGAGACCACCAGCTCGATCTGCATCCGGCTGATCTTCGGCATGTGGTCGTTCTGCTCCACCACGCCCTCTTCCAGCTTCGGCACGGCATGCGCGATGGTCTCGTGATGCGTGGCCAGCTCCTTTTCAAACTCCCGCACCAGCGCCGTATGCTCCTCCAGGATCCGTCGGTCTTCGGCGGGCAGTGCGCCTGAGACCTTGGCGAGGTCCTCGCGGAGTTCATCGAGTACGCTCTGCAGGCTCTCACGGTCCTTGGCTTGGCCGTAGAGCTTGTGGAACATCTGGTACGGGTCGTCGATCGGCGGCACGGGCTGGTTGGGGCCGGTGTAGACCATCCGCGTCCAGGTGTCGGCCTTGTTGGGGACGAGCACGCCAAACTCGAGCGATCCAAACCGCGTCGCCGAGTCGGGCCGCGATTGAAGATGCCGCTTGATCTGCTGGTCGATCGACAGGCCGCTGGCCCAGCCGGCCGGCGTTTCGCCGCCCCCCTGCACGTTGCCCGGGAAGAGTTCGATGCCGGTGAGGAGGCAGCCCATGCCCCGCATGTGGCCGTCACCGTCTCCCGTCACCTTGTTGTGGACGCCCTTGAGCGTGAGCAGCCGGTCACGAAACGGGTCGAGCGGCTGCAGGCTCGCCGGCAACTCCGCCGGCGCCCGCACCGGCCCGGGCGTGAGGAACGGGCCCGGAATGGTCGGCCAAAAGTTCTTCTTCACGACGCCGTCGGGGCTGAAGACGATGATCAGCCGCTTCTTGGCCGCCGTCGAACTCGCCAGCGCGAGGCTCGGCAGATTGCCCAGAAAGGGGAGCACCGCCGAGCCGACGCCGAGACGGCGGAGCAGGGCACGACGCGAGAGCGTGGAATCAGCCATCATGGTCGTTTCTCCTCGGCACCAGCTGGAAAGGTTTGCGCGACCGCGTTTTGTGGCGGTGATGCCGCCGCCACCATGATATCGACCAGCAGGCGACGGATATCGAAGCCGGCTTGCGCGAATGATGTATGCAGGTTTTTCAGGGTGTCGGGGCCCCAGGCTCGCAGCGGCTGCTTCACGAGGGCGTGGAACACGTTTTGCACAAACGCCTCCTGAGCGTCGCGGCTGGTGGCGAGGTAGGCCGCCAGTTCCCGCCCACCGCGAAACTCCGCCTCCGGGCCCTCTCGCGGCAGGTAGGAGCCGGCGGCATCCACCGGCTTGTCTCCCGAAGCCGCCGGTTCGGTGGTGCGATGGCGGCCGAGCGCATCGAAGTCTTCCAGCGCGAAACCGAGCGGGTTGATCATCGTGTGACAGGTCTGGCAGGCCACCGCCTTGGTCTGCAACGCCACCCGCTCGCGAGTCGTGAGATCCGGATGCTGCTCCGGAGCGAGCGGCGCGATCGCCTCCTGCGGCGGCTTGAGCACATTGCCCAACATGTTGCGGGCCAGGAACACGCCGCGATGGATGGGAGACGTGGCCTTCGAGTAGGAAAAGACCGAAAGCAGGTAGGGATGGCAGATCACGCCGCCGCGACGGCCGTCGTCGAGTCGCACGCGGCGAAACGCTGCGTCGGGCAGCGACGTGCCATACAGCGTCGCCAGTCGGCTGTTGAGATAGACCTCGTCGTCGGTGAACAGCCGGCGGAAATCACCGCTCGTCCACACGACGTCGTCCAAAAAGAGGTCGAGGCTGGTCCGCAGGTCGGCCGTGACCGCGGGCGAAATGTCACCATAGAGCGATGCGTCTTTCGTGAGCTCGGGGGCGAGGTCGACCCGCAGCCAGGCAAAGAGAAAGTCGCGGAGCTTCGCCCGCGTCCGCCGGTCGTTCACCATTCGCTCGGCCTGTCGCCGCACCTGCTCCGGCGTGGTGAGCTGGTTTTTCGCGGCCGCTTCCCAGAGCGGCGGATCGGGGATCGAATCCCACAGGCCAAAGGAGAGCCGCGCCGCCGTCGCGAACGGATCGGTGACGGCCGCCGACTCGCGGAAGAGGAACCGCGGCGAGCCGAGCACGAGGAGAAGCGATCGCTTGAGGGCCGTGTCGAGATCGGGCGCGTCGGCGAACGAGCGATCGATGACCAGCCCGCGCAGGTCGTCATTGAGCGGTCGCCGGAACGCCCGCTCGGCAAACTTTTCGGCGAAGCGACGGAGCTTGTCGGCCCGGTCGGGGGCATCCCGCTTCACGCCCGCGAGGTGCTCGATGTGGTCGAGCACATACGCCGCCGTTTCGCTGGCGGCAGCGGTGGCGGCGGAAAACCATTCTTTCGAGAGCGTCGTGCCCCGCTCGTAGCCGATCGACTTGTCGTCGGGAGGGAAGGGCGTGGCGGCGACAAACACCTGCGGGCTGTCGTGCGGGATCAGCACCCGCTCCGGAACCGGCTCGAGCACACCGTGGGGCGGCTTCCAGAGGAGCGTGATCGAGGCGTTGGTGAAAGGCTCGTGCTTCTTGTTGTCGACGCCCTGGTTGGCCTTCGAAAACTCGAGCCGTAGCGGATACGCGCGGCCACCGAGGAGCATCACGCGGGCCCGGTATTCCGTGTCGTCCCCCGACTTCACATAGGCGTCGATGAGCGGTGGCTCATACCAGGCGGTGTTGAGGGCGAGCTTCGCCGAGTGCTCGGTGCGAATGACAAACTCATACACACCCGTCTCGGGCGGCACGATTGATCCCATCCACCGGATGGCAAACCGATTGGGCTCGAATCGCTCCGGGTCGGGGGCCTCGACGCCGAAGGAGAAGTCGACCTGCGGATCGGTCCGTTCGAAGACGAGATCCTTCCGGTCGAAATTTCGACCGTGGAAATACTCGCCGCGGAGGCCGCGACGGGGATCGACGTGTGGTCCCCGGCCGCGGAAGCTGGCAATCAGGTCGGCGACGGTGTTTTGATACTGCCGGACGGTGAGCCGCGCGAGTTCCACGCGGGCGGGCCGGTTGCGGTCGCGGGCCACCGGCGAATAAAACGCCCCGTGGATGTATTCGGCCACCTGGCGGGCCGCGTCGCCGGTCACCTGGTCCGGATCATCCTCCGGCATCGTCTCGGCGATGTAGGCCGCGAGCTGGTTGATCGAGAGATCGCCGACGAGGGGCTCGGGCACGTCGGTCGTGCCGACGCCGCCGTCGGCATGGCAGCGGCCGCAATGCTCACGGTAGACCACCGTGCCGGGATGCTCCTCGGCCGCAGGAGCAACGCCGCCGCCTGGGCCTGCCAAGAGCATGCCGACGAGGATGAGGGGCACGTTGGAGCGGGCGAACAACGGAGCCATGCTGTCTTTCCTGTCCCTCTAAGAATATCGTCGAATCAAGCCCCTACACCATGGAAAATTCCCGGCTTTTGGCGAAGAGTTTTTGCGACACGGCGATGTAAGGAATGCTCCCCATCGCGGAAGAACTAGGCGGAGACTTCTGCGGAATGCCGAAAGACCTTCATCCTTCAGCGGAACCGCTTCGCCAGCCGCCAGCCGGCGTCTCGGCCGACATGCTGCTTTTGTCCCGGCTTTGGTCGGAAGCCCAGCCGGTCGTGGCGGCGATGATCGCCGGCGCGGTCGTCGATTTCCAACATGCGGAAGATCTCGTGTCACAGGTGGCGGAAACGGTGGTGATGAAGTTTGGGGACTACGACCGCTCGCGGCCCTTCGTGCCGTGGGCCCTTGGCATCGCCCGTAACATCGTGCTGCGGCATTACGAGCGGCGGGCCGGGGATCGGCTGGTCTTCTTTGATGAGTGCACGCTGGGTGCGCTCGCCGTGGCCCAGGAAGAAGTGGCTGGTGAGGCGGCCGAACGCTTGGCCTTGATGCGGCAGTGTCTTGCCGAGGTGAAGGGGAAGACCCGCCGCGTGATGGAGATGCGGTATCTCCATGGCCTGAAGCCCGCCGCGATCGGGCGGGCGCTCGATATGACGAGCAATGCGGTGTGGGTGATGCTCCATCGGGGGCGGGAGGCCGTGGCCCGGTGTGTGCAGGTAAAACTGGCCACGAGCAGCGAGGGGGAAGCATGAGCCTGTCGCTGTTTGGCCGCGTCGGCCCGGAGCAGGATCGGGATCGCTATCTCGATTTGGTGGAACGGCATTTCGACGGCCGCCTGACCACCGAGGAGAGCCGCGACCTCGGCCGTTTGCTGGCTGCGAATGCGGATTGTGCCCGTGAGTTTGCCCGGCGGGCCATGTTTCACGACCAGATCAGGGCGCTGCTTCGCTACGAACAGGAGGCACGGGGGCAGGATCACTCGGCGGCGGTAACGCTGCCGCCCGAGGCCATCGCCGGACGTGCGCGGGCCGTTTCCTCGCGTTGGCTGCCCATCGCGGCTACGGCTGTCGTCGCACTGAGTGTGGCGATCGTGGGCCTGTGGGGCGTGGTTCGCTCGCTTCTTGTCGAGGGCGAGACGGCGGTGGTGGTTGCGGAGTCTGCGGAGGCGGTATCGCAGCCTGCGGAACGGTTGCCGCCGGTGGCCAAACTGGCGGCCGCGTTTGATGCGGTCTGGTCTGACCCCAACATCGCGTATGTGTTGCGGCAGGGTGACATGCCTGCCGGGATGCTCACGCTCGTTTCAGGACGGGTCGAGTTTCTCTTTGCTGCGGGAGCGACGGCCGTGATCGAGGGGCCGGCCACGTTCGAGCCGGTGTCGCGCGACACGCTTCGCGTCGCTGCCGGATCGGTGCGGTGCCGCTGTCCGCAGCCGGGCACGGAGCTTCGCGTCGAGACGCCCTCGGGCACGATCGTCGATCTGGGCACCGAGTTTGCCGTGACGGTGGAGCCGGATGTTCGTACTCGAGTCGCCGTGATCGAGGGGCAGGTGCGGGTCGATGGCAAAGAGGCTTCGCGGCTGATGTCGGCGGGCGACGCCGTTTCCATCGACCGCGAGGGGCGATCCTCAGACGACATTGGTTTTCTCAAGGACGTGGCCACGCGGGTGACGCTTGCGGCGGTCGATCCGCGGGTCTTCACAGACTCTCGCAATGTTCTTGCCGATCCTTCGTTCGAGGCCGAAACCACCGGCCACCAGAGCGGCGGGCGCGAGCCATCGACGTTGGGGGATTTTCGCCTCGGGCGGTGGCGGGGGTCGTTGGGCCACGTGGAGCCGGTCACGGCGCCGGTGGCTTCAGGGAGCCAGGCCGTACGAATCGCAGCCTGTGGGAGTCGGTTTTGGCCGCTTGTCGGCCAGCCGGTGGAGACCGGTGACATCGCGGGGCAGCCCGTGATGGCGACGGTGAAGGTCTGTCAGCAGCAGGATGATCCGCTGCGGGGCAATCAGTGTGCGATCGTGAAGCTCGTCTTTGCGGACGCTGCGGGCAGGGCTTTTGCGCAGGCCGAGCGATATTTTCTGCGGTCGGGCAGCAAGGCAGGCGAGTTTGTGGAGGCGGGGATCGCCGCCCTTTCGCCGGCGGGCACGGCAACGGTCCAGTGCCAGGTGCTGCTCAATGCCTGCGGCATGCCGACAGGCAGCATTGTCGTGGACGACGCTGCTTTGCTGATCGGCCAGGAATGACTCCGTGTTGGAGCCAGTGTTTTCGCATGTAAATATTTGGGGCCAAGGCCACGGCACGTTTGCCCTCCACGTCGGCGTTTTTCCGCATCCGGCAGTTGACGCACTTGCATAAGCGGAATACGGTTTTCCATATGAAGACGACGTTGTCGATAAGCAACGCCACCATGCGGGCGGTGAAGCGGGAGGCCGCCCGACGCGGCCAGACCATGTCGGAGTTGGTAGAGTCGGCCTTGCGTCGGGCGCCCAGTCGGACGAAACCTGTGGCGAAAATGCCGCCCCTGCCGTCCTCCTCCAGCGGTGGCAGCCGCGTCGATGTGTCCGATCGCGACGCCCTTTTCAATGCGATGGGGCGGTAGCGTGCTCGTGGTCGATATGAAGGTACTGATGCGGGAAAACGGCGTGCGTACCATTTACACCCACGACGCTGACTTCAAACGCTTCCCATTCATCGAAGTAGTCGATCCCGCGGGAAAAGCGGGTCGGTGAACGGCCGAATCTTGGGCTCTGTCGGCTTCGCAAGCCGGACGCAGGCGGAGGCGGTGCGGCTGGGCGAAGTGGCTCTGCTGATTGGCCAGCGATGAGGCGATGCCTCATGCCGCGTGCCGCTGTATACTTTTCGACGTTCTGCCGAGATATCTTCTTCTGAAGGGGCTGCCCGATGGCCACGATTCCCTTTGCCACCCCGTCGCGTCATCTCATCTCGGTGGATGCATTTCATCGGATGGGAGAGACGGGCATCCTCGGGCCGGCAGACCGGGTGGAACTCATCGAGGGGGAGATCATCGACATGTCGCCGATCGGAGTCTTGCACGCGGCCATCGTTGCACGGCTGGCTTCATACTTCAGCCAGAGGCTTGGGGGCGCGGCGGTCGTGTGGTGCCAAAACCCGCTGCGGCTCGACGATATCAGCGAACCTGAGCCCGACATTGCGGTTCTCCGGCCCCGGGCCGACTTCTACACCACGGCGCATCCCGGGCCGGCGGACGTCCTCCTCGTCACCGAGGTCGCAGATTCGAGCCTCGCCTATGACCTCGGCACCAAGGTGCCACTCTATGCCCGGCATGGCATCCCTGAGGTGTGGGTGATCGACGCGGCCACGCGGCGAACACGGGTGTTTCGCCAGCCGGCTGATGGTCGGAAGGCCGGCCATCCGACCGACAGTGGCTACGCGACCGAGGTGAGCGTTGAACCGCACGAACCGCTTGCATGCGAAGGAGTGGTCGATGACGCCGGAGACCACGTGGTGGTCGAGTTGGCCCGGCTGCTGCCCACGGTGGGCTGAACGGCGTCACTGCCGGAAGCGGCGGCGGTAGGCGTCGGGCGTGAGGCCGGTCGTCTCGCGAAACCGCCGGGTAAAGTGGCTCTGATCGGTGAAGCCGGTGAGGGCGGCGATCTCCGCCAGCGGCTTGTCGGTCGTCGTGAGCAGCCCGCGGGCATGCTGCACCCGCACCGTGCGGAGATACTGCGAGGGTGTCATCCGCAGCAGGTGGCGAAACCGCCGGTTGAAATGGGTCGACGAAAGTCCGGCGAGCGCGGCCATGTCGGCTATCGAGATCGGCGCCGCATAGTGGCGGTCGACGTGCTGGACGACGGGCATGAGTTCCTGAAAATAGCCGGCCAAAACATGCGGGTCGTCGATGCGATACATCGCCCCCGCGATCCCCACCACCGTCTCGTCGGGATCGAAGAGGGGCGTCTTGGTGCAGACATACCACCGCGGTGTGGTGCGACGATGGAGCACGGCCCAGACCTGCCCAGGCAGCGGCCGCCGCGACGCCATCACGCGGCGGTCTTCGGCAATGTAGGCCTCGGCCATGAGCGGCGGGTGGAAGTCGCGGTCGCTCTTGCCGATTGCCTGCGATTCGTCGACGAGGCCATGATTGTCGAGAAACATATGGTTGACGGCGACGAACCGGCTCTCGCGATTCTTCGCAAAGAAATAGGTCTGCGGCAGGGCGTCGAAGAGTCGCATCAGCGACGCGGCCTGCGGGCTTCGCGCGAAGAAATCCTCGCGGAATGAGTCGGGAGGGCTTGGGCGCGGGGGCATGACACACCTTGCGAGATGGTCAAATCATACCATGGCGTTTTGCGGGTCGTGCAAGACTCGGAGGCCGCCGCCTGAAACACTTCTCGCATGGCAAAGTTTCAGATTCACCGAGCTCGTATCATCGCCGTCACGGTCGCGGTCGCGCTGGCCGGAGGGAGTGGCCCAGCAGCGGAGGCCGTGCGATTCAGTCGTGACGTGCTCCCGATCCTTTCGGAAAACTGCTTCGCCTGCCACGGTCCCGACGAAGGCCATCGGGAGGCCGGTCTGCGACTCGACACCCGCGAGGGGGCGCTCGCTGTGATCACCCTCGATGCGGCCGCCAAAAGCGAACTGATCGCCCGTGTGATCGCGACCGACCCCGACGTGCAGATGCCGCCGCCGACTTCCCACAAGAAGCCGCTTTCTCAGGAGCAGGTGGAGATCCTGACCCTTTGGATCGCCGAAGGCGCACCGTGGGGCACCCACTGGGCGTTCGAGCCGCCGGTGAAGCCGCCCGTGCCGGCGGGGCATCCGCATCCGATCGATGCGTTTGTCGGTGATCGACTCGCTGAGCAGAAGCTCGATTTCGCGCCGGAAGCGGCGCCGCACACGCTCGCCCGTCGGCTCGCGCTCGACCTCACGGGGCTGCCGCCGAGCCTCGCCCAGGCCGAGTCGCTCGCCGGTGACGCGGCCGGGGTGGCGTATGAGCAGGTCGTGGACGACCTGCTCGCATCGCCCCACTTCGGCGAGCGGATGGCGATGTGGTGGCTCGATGCGGCCCGCTACGCCGACACCGACGGATTCCAGGGCGACGCCAACCGCACCAACTGGCCCTGGCGCGACTGGGTGGTCGAAGCCTTCAATGCCA
>CAYZFV010000337.1:0-7986 GCA_964477765.1 uncultured Candidatus Kuenenia sp. | reverse complement strand
CGGGAGGTGGTGATCCATCCCGGCAGCGTGGTGATCGCGCCGCTGGTGTCGGCCGACGAGGTCTGCCTGGTGGAGGTCGTGCGGGTGGCCGTCGATGAGACGCTCCTGGAACTGCCGGCCCGCACGCTCGACCGCGATGAGCCGCCGCTGGCGACGGCCGCCCGGGAACTCGCCGAGGAGACCGGCTATCGGGCCGACCGCATCGAGCCGGCCGGCGAGTTTTGGATGTCGCCGGGGATTCTGCGGGAGCGGATGCACGTGTTTGTGGCCGAGGATCTCGAGCCGGGGCCTCAGGCGCTCGAGCCCGGCGAGCGGATCACCACGAGGATCGTCACCTGGGAGGAGGCGGTGGCGATGTGTCTCGACGGGCGAATTCAAGACGCCAAGACCGTCGCCGCCCTGCTGCTCGTCAGCCGACGCCGTCTGCTGGGGCATGCGGCAGCGGGCCGGCCGTGACCGGGTGGCGATCGAGCAGAAACAGGAGGCCGCCGATCAGGCCGCTGATGATCGTCGACAAAAACCAGAGCAGCGCGATCGCCACGGCCTGCTCACTCGCCACGCCGTGCGGCGCCAGGAGCATCGCCATGCCGCCCTCACGCACGCCCACGCCGTTGATGCTGATCGGCACCACCATCGCCAGCATCACCAGCGGCACCACGACACACCACACCGAGAGCGGCAACACGACGCCGAGCCCACGAGCGATGAGCGATACGCCCACCGCATTGCCGAGTTGGATGACGAGGCTCCAGGCGACGGCCGCCGAAAGCAGCTGCGGACGCATCTGGTAGGGAAGCAGCTGGCCGATAAATTCCCGGGCCGGATGCGGCGTTGGAATCAGCGTCAGCAGCCGATCAAGCGAACTGACCAACAGCCAAAAGCCCCCCAACGCCACCGCCAGCAGCCCACCGCCGACGGCCAGCGTGCCCCAGCGATCGAGCGACCACTCGACGGAGAGCACGGCGGCGCCAGCCAGCACCCCCAGCCCTGCCAGACCGGTGAGCCGGTCGGCCAGCACCGTGCAACCGGCCAGAAGCCGCCGCGGCGTGGAATCGGCGAGCCGATAAGCCTTGATCACATCGCCGCCGATCGACGAGGGCAGGCAGAGGCTGAAAAACATGCCTTCAAAAAACCGCCAGACAAACAGGCCGGGCGAAAACGGAAAACCGATCGGGCGAGCCAGGGACGACCAGCGGAGGCCGGCGATCACCTGCGACGAAATCGCCACGGTGACACCGATGGCCCACCACCACCAGTCGACCGTCTTCATCACCCGCAGAAACGAATCGTGATCGACCCCGCGGAGCACCACCGCCATCAGCACGAGTGTGATCCCGAGCCGTAGCGCCGTGCCGGCCCAGCCGGGCAGCCGCCGACGGTGGGGGGCGGGAGGCGATGGATCAGCGGAAGAGGAGGTCATGATGGAATCGGAGCCGGACAGTCTTTACCCTACCGGATCATCCCGGTTTGCTCCCAGTCGAGTTGTTGCCCATGCGTTTGGAATGGTTTGAAGGCCCGCTGCTGGTCGGCTTTGCCTTCGTGGTGGGGGCTGTGCTGGGCAGTTTTTTGAATGTGGTGATCTACCGCGGCCCCCGGGGAGAGTCGGTCGTCTTCGGCGGCTCCCGCTGCCCCAACTGTCAGGCTCCGATTCGTCCCCGCGACAACATTCCCATCCTCGGCTGGCTGCTCCTTCGCGGCCGCTGTCGCGACTGCGGCGTGCCGATTTCGCCGCAGTATCCCCTCGTGGAGGCCGCCTGCGGCTTCGCGGCGGCGGGCTTGGTGGCCGCCGTGATTGCCTGGCTCCTATGATTCGCGGCCGCAGGGAAGCGGGCATCCTTCACGGAGCCGGCTTCCATGACCGAATCCCCGACAGCGACAGCGGCCCCCCCGTCTCCGCCGGTAGCGGTAACTGGATGGTGGGCCATGCCGTGGTTCACGATCGCCCTGCCTGCGGGGCTGCTTCTCTGGAGCTACTGGCCGGGGCTGATGGTCGCGGCCGGTACCTGGAGCACGCCGCAATATTCTCACGGCTGGCTCGTGCCGCTGTTTGCGGCGGCAGTGGTGGCATGGCGGTGGACGATGCCCTCGACCGTCACGGCTGCCGAGCAGTGGGCGGGGCTGATTGTGCTCGGGTTGAGCCTTGCCGTGCGGCTGGTGGCGGCCCGATATCGGATCGTCACGATCGACATGTACACGCTCGTGCCGGCGCTGCTCGGCGTGGTCATCATGGCGGGTGGTGTGCGGCTGCTCCGCCGGGCCGGTCCGCCGGTGGCGTTTTTGATCTTCATGTATCCCCTGCCGGATGAGGCCACTCGCTACCTCCTCGGGCCCCTGCAGACGCTCGCCACGATCGCCAGCACGTATCTCCTCCAGACGCTCGGCTTCGAGGCCTTTCGGGAGGGCAACCAGATCGTGCTCGGAGACTCGCGGCTCGGCGTGGTCGATGCCTGCAGCGGGCTGCGGATGCTCACGATCTTCGTGGCGTTGGCGGTCGGCTGGGCGCTCGTCGATCGGGTTGCCTGGTGGGAGCGGCTTGCGATCATCGCCAGTGCCATACCGGTCGCGCTGGCGGTGAACGTCGCCCGGATCACCGCGACGGGCATGATGATGACCGTCAGCGAACAGATCGCCGAGCAGGTGTTTCACGACTGGGCGGGCTATGTGATGATGCCGCTGGCGATGGCACTTTTGGTGGTCGTGCGGTGGCTCCTCGCGGCGGCGGTGATCGAAGACCTGCCCGTTGCGGTGCCCGTGATCGACGTGCGGGGCCGCCGCCCGGAGGGTCGCCCATGACCATGTCTGAGACCGAGGCGGGGGGCATCGATTTGGGTCGGGCCTGGCATGCTTTGCGACGCCGATCGACCGTGGCGTTGACCGTGGGCTTCACCGTGGCGGCGGTGGCGGCGGTGCCGACCTGGCTGCTGGTGCCCCACGGCTACAAGGCCGTGGCCTGGCTGCGGGTCCGCGACAAGGCGGGCATGCTGAGTACGGTCGGGCGGGATAACGCCGAATACGAGGCCTATCGCAAGACCCAGGTGCAGCTCATCAAGAGTCCGTTTGTGCTCGCCTCGGCGCTCCGCCGGCCCGGGGTCGCCGACTCCGCAGCCCTCCGCGACGAGCCCGATCCGGTCGGATGGCTCGATTCGTCGATCACGGTGACGGCGCCATCGCATTCCGAGGTGTTGCAGATCGGGCTGCGTGGCGAGCGGCCGGCCGAGACGGCGCTGATCGTGAACGCCGTCACCCAGTCGTATCTCGATGACATCGTCAGCCAGGAGCGTCGGGAACGGCTTCGCCGACGGGATGCCCTCGAGAAAAAATACAAGGAAAACATGAAGGAACTGCGGTCGCGGCATGAGACCTTCAACTCCTTGGCCCGGACGCTGGGCACCGGCGACAGCCAGGAGGTGCTCACCCAGCGGGGCATCCTGCTCGACCAGCTGGGGGCGATGCGAATGCAGATCTCGAAGACCGAGCAGGAGGTCGCCGGCATCGACGCCGAGCTGTCGATCCTCCAGGCGCGGGCCGACGGCAGCCTCGACGCCGGTGGGCCGGTGAACGGGGAATTGGTCGCGGCGGCGCTGGCCCGCGATCCACGGATCCAGGAATGTTCGGAGCGGCTGACCGCCCTCGACGAGGCGATCGCCTTGCAGCGGCGACGGAGCACGCGGGGTCACGACGAGCCGGCCGTGCGGCGCCTCCAAACCCAGCGGCAGGAGCTGACCCGGCAGATCGACAAGCAGGCGGCAACCATTCGCCCGCAGGTGGTGTCCCAGGTCCTGCTGGATGGCACGGGGCGGGGCGGCCGGCCGGTGGAGAGCGCAGCGGCGCTGTCGATGCGACGGGAAACACTCGCCCGGGCGCTCACCGAAACCGGGCGACACTACGACACGCTTGCCGCCAAGGTGACGGCCTTGGGGCAGGCCAACGCCGAACTCGAGGGCCACAAGGCGGAGATCGAGCAACTCGACCGCATCACGCGGCAGATCGGCACCGAGTTGGAAGCGACCGCCATCGACCTGCAGATGCCGAGCCGCGTGACCCTCATCGAGGAGGCGGGCGTGCCGGAGGCGAGTGATCGGCTCACGCGGCTTCTGCTCACGCTGCTGGCGGCCAGCCTGGGCATGGCCGGTGGCATGGCGGCCGTGGTGGGTTTCGAATATCTCCAAGACCGCCTCGCCAGCCCCGACAATCTTGCCCGGCGACTCGGCATCCGCGTGGTTGGCACGCTGCCGCGGGCGGCGGGGGGAGCGGGATCGGCCGCGGCTCTCGTCGCCGAACGGATGGACGCGGTACGAACGCTGATCGCCGACCCGGCGGGTCCGCAGGTGATTCTTGTGACCGGCGCCATGCAGCATGAGGGCACGACGACCGTCGCCGTCCAGCTCGCGGCCAGCTTCGCACGGTCGGGCGTAAAGACGCTCATCATCGACGGTGATCTGCGGCAGCCCTCGGTCCATGGTCCGCTCGGGCTCGAGCCGGAAGCCGGCTTTGCGGAAGTGCTTCGCGGCGAGGTCGAGCCCGCTGCTGCCGTGCGGCGGACGGCTGTCGAAGGCTTATGGGCGCTCACCGGGGGGCAGTGCGATTACGCGGCGATCACGGCCCTGTCTCGGCCGGTCGCGGCGGCCGTGATCGATGAGCTGCGGGCAACGTTTGACCAGATCGTGATCGACGCCGGGCCGGTGCTTGCGTTTGCCGATGCGTTGCTCCTCGGCCGGCAAAGCGATGCGGTGCTCCTCGCCACGATGCGCGACGTGAGCCGGATGCCGCAGCTGATCGACGCGAGTGAACGACTGCGGAGCATTGGAAGCAGGTTGCTCGGCGGTGTCGTCAACGGCGTGCACACCCCGTTGCCACGGCAGCCGGTCGCCGGATCATCGGCTGCCTAGGGGGCGACATGTCATGCACCACCCCCCGCCACGCTCAGCCACCACCGCTGCGGCCTGCCTGCTGATTGTGATCGCGACGCTCCTGCAGGGGCGGTGGACGGACCGCTGGAGCGGCGTCGATGTGGCGGAGGAGTTGGCACGTGGTGGCGAGCGGCTCGAAGAGCAGTTTCCGCGGTCATGCGGAGACTGGGAGGCCATGAGCGACCTCGAGACCGATCCACGGGGGCTCGAGCGGGCCGGCGCGGTCGGGCACGTTTCGCGGATCTATCGCCACCGCCGCTCCGGCGTGGAGGCGACGGTGTTTGTGGTCTGTGCCACGCCCCATGATGCCTCCGGCCACACGCCCGACCGCTGCTATCCGGGATCGGGCTTCCGGGCGGAAGAGACCGAGTCGCGACGGTCGATCACGCTTGACGACGGCTGCATGGCCGAGGTCTTCACCGGCACCTTCGCGAAGACGGGGCAGACGCTGCGGCTCTTCTGGACGTTTGGTGGCGACGGCACCTGGATCGCTCCGCCGATCGCCCGGCTCGGTCTGGCCGGCCGACCTCTCGTTTACAAGCTTTACGTGATCATCGACGCCACACGGCAGGAGGCGGCCGAGGCACGGGCGACCGGCGAGCGGTTTCTGGCCGTCCTCCTGCCGGCGGTGGACGAGGCAACGAAAAATCCGGGGTGACGCGCCGGCCCCTCGCGGATATGGTTCGAGCTGAATTTCCGCGGCCCATTGATTCCTGAAAGCTCGTTCTCATGACAGTTTCTTCGAAGCGTGCGATCATTACCGGTATCACCGGGCAAGATGGCTCGTATCTGGCCGAGTTTCTTCTCGACAAGGGGTATGAGGTGCACGGCCTCGTCCGCCGTTCGAGCACGTTCGGCACGCAGCGGATCGAGCATCTCTATCGCGACATCCACGACGCGCATCGGCCGCTCACGCTTCACCACGGCGACATGGCCGACGGCAACGGGCTCGCCCGGATGATTCGCGAGATCCGGCCGACCGAGGTCTACAATCTTGCGGCCCAGAGCCACGTGCGGGTGAGCTTCGATCAGCCCACCTACACCGCCGACGTCACCGCCGTCGGTACGCTCCGACTGCTCGAGGCGATCCGCGATCTGCAAGACGCGGTCGGCTACCAGATCCGGTTTTATCAGGCCTCGAGCTCCGAAATGTTCGGCAAGGTGGCAGAGACCCCGCAGAAGGAGACGACACCTTTCTATCCGCGCTCACCCTACGGGGTGGCGAAGGTCTACGCCCACTGGATCACGGTCAACTACCGGGAAAGCTACGGGCTGCATGCCTCGTGCGGCATTCTCTTCAACCATGAGAGCCCCCGCCGCGGCGAGACGTTTGTGACGCGGAAGATCACCCGCGCCGCCACCCGGATCAAACTCGGGCTGCAAGACAAACTCTATCTCGGCAACCTCGACGCCCAGCGCGACTGGGGCTTTGCCGGCGACTATGTCGAGGCGATGTGGCTCATGCTCCAGCAGAACGAGCCCGACGATTACGTGATCGCCACCAACGAAACCCATTCGGTGCGCGAGTTCTGTGAGAAGACGTTTGGCCGGCTGGGGCTCGACGCCCGCGAATTCATCGACATCGACCCCCGGTATTTCCGACCGGCCGAGGTCGATCTTCTGCTCGGCGATGCCCGGAAGGCCCGGGAGAAGCTCGGCTGGACGCCACGGACATCGTTTGACGACCTCGTGGCGATGATGGTCGATGCCGACATGAATCTCGCCCGCCGCGAGCAGGTGCTTGTGGCCGCCGGTCATGCCGCCGAGCTTCCCCATCGTTGACTCACTCTGAAAGGCGACTTGCTCGATGGATCTCTGCGGGAAACGGATCGTGGTCACCGGCGGCGCCGGCTTCCTCGGCACGGCCGTGTGTCGCACGCTCCGGGAGCGGGGCGTCGCCGCCGAGAGCATCGTCGTGCCGCGGAAGCGCGACTACGACCTCACGATCGAGTCGCACGTGGAGCGGCTCTATGCCGACGCCCGGCCTGACGTGGTGATCCACCTGGCCGCCGAGGTGGGGGGCATCGGGGCCAACATGGCCCAGCCGGGCCGGTTCTTCTACGCCAACATGGCGATGGGGCTGCACCTCGTCGAGCATGCCCGCCGCCGGGGCATCGAGAAGTTTGTGCATACGGGCACCGTCTGCGCGTATCCCAAGCACTGCCCGATTCCGTTTCGGGAAGACGATCTCTGGAACGGCTATCCGGAGGAGACCAACGCCCCCTACGGCGTGGCCAAGAAGGCGATCTTTGTGATGCTCGATGGCTACCGTCGCCAGTATGGGCTGGCCAGCGCCGTCACCGTGCCGGTGAATCTTTACGGGCCCGGTGACAATTTTGATCCTGCGACGAGCCATGTCATCCCCGCATTGATTCGCAAGTGTGAAGAGGCCCGCCTCGCGGGGGCCGAGGAAGTGGTTTGCTGGGGCACGGGATCCGCAACACGGGAGTTTCTCTACGTCGATGATGCGGCGGAGGGGATCGTGAAAGCGGCGGAGATCATCGAGGAGCCACTGCCGATCAATCTTGGCGGCGGTGTGGAGATCACGATCCGCGACCTCGTGGCCAAGATCGCCGCGGCCTGCGGCTATGCCGGCCGCATTGCCTGGGACGCCTCCAAGCCCGATGGCCAGCCCCGCCGCAGTCTCGACATCACGCGGGCGAAGACACTCCTCGGCTGGGAGCCGCGGCAAGACTTCGACGCGGGGATCGCCGCCACGGTCGCCTGGTGGCGCGAGCAGCAGATGTAGGACAGCTTTCCAAAGCTGTCGCCAGGTAGGACAGCTTTCCGAAGCTGTCGCCAGGTAGGACAGCTTTCCGAAGCTGTCGCCAGGTAGGACAGCTTTCCGAAGCTGTCGCAAAATCGGGAAACCGGCCCACAACAGCCAGCCGTCGACAGAAGCTCCCCAGGTGTTCGCGCGGCGGGCGAAAATTTTGGGTCGCGCGGCTCGGGGTTGCCCGTGCCACATCGCCGGACGTTCGCTCAGGGCATCCATGCCCTTCGCTCACTCGGAGGAAACCTCGCTTTCGCCATCCTGGCTGCGCTCGGTTTCCCACGCCGGCTCCGTGGCACGGGC
>CAYZFV010000336.1:0-12375 GCA_964477765.1 uncultured Candidatus Kuenenia sp. | reverse complement strand
TTTGGAGGGTAAGCGAATGGCTAGCGGCCACACTGGAAATGTGGTGCCGGGAAACCGGTTGTGGGTTCGAGTCCCATGCCCTCCGCTTGACACAAGTTCGAGGACGAAGCCCGCCGCGATGATCAACTAGTTAGTTTGTAGCCGCATGGGTGATCAACCATCGAATACCCCGAAACCCCTCCTGTCTGCCCACGCCTCCCGCGTCCTCGATGAGCGTAATATTCAACTCCGCTGGGTAGAGGAGACGATTTCCGAGCCCCAGTTTTCAGAACCATATCCAGACGATGCCGGCGTGATGCGATTGTTCAGACAAATTGATGCCGCAGAGGGGAAATGGTTACGTGTCGTGATACGCCCTGGTCCATCATGTGCCCTCTTGATAACTGCTTTTTTTGATCGATCTCGCTTGAGAAGCGTTTCCCCAGAGCGTCCAAAACGATGAAACTGCACGTCGATCGCGAAGCCGATGCCCTCTACCTCAGGATCGATGAGTCGCCGATTGTCGAATCAGAGGAAGTGTCTCCAGGAATCGTGTTGGACTTCAATGAGCGTCACGAAGTTGTGGGTGTCGAAATGCTGCAACTGTCAAAGCGTTCGTCACCCGTAAAGACGAACTCATTGGAGTTTGAGACGGCCTGACGCACAGGCACTCTCGCATATCTCGCGCATGGCGGTGCTTCTCGATATCCGAAACGCGTCGAAGCGATACGGCGACCAGGTGCTCCTCGACGAGGCCTCCGCCACGATCACCGACGACGGCAAGACCGGCTTCATCGGCCGCAACGGCGCCGGCAAGAGCACGCTGCTCCGCATCATCCTCGGCGAGGAGGAACTCGACTCGGGCGACGTAATCCGCCACCCCCGGCTCCGGCTTGGCTACCTCCGCCAGCACGACCCCTTTTTCCCCGGCGAAACCACGCTCGACTTCCTCCTCCGCGATTCGGGCCAGCCCGATTGGAAGTGTGGCGAAGTGGCCGGCGAGTTTGAAATCAAAGGCGACAAGCTCACCGGCGCAGTCGGCAAACTCTCCGGCGGCTGGCAGACGCGGGTCAAGCTCGCGGCGCTCCTGCTCCACGAGCCGACGCTTCTCCTGCTCGACGAGCCCACCAACTTTCTCGACCTCCGCACCCAGATCCTCCTCGAGCACTTTCTCCGCGGCTACAAGGAAGCCTGCCTGATCGTCTCCCACGACCGGGCCTTCCTCCGCGCCACCTGCGATCGCACGCTCGACCTCTCGCTTGGCAAGCTCTCCGCCTACCCGGGGCCGATCGACGCCTTTCTGGAATACCAGCAGGAGCAGCGGCTGCATCTGGAGCGGACCAATGCCGCGGTGCTCACCAAAAAGCGGCAGCTCGAGGACTTCATCGCGCGCAATCGGGCCCGGGCCTCCACCGCCTCGCGGGCCAAGTCGAAGAGCAAGCAACTCGAGAAACTCGAACTGGAGGAGATCGCCGCCGACGCCCCCACCGCCGCCATCCGCTGCCCGGCAGTGTCGCGCCGCAACGGGGCGGCCGTCCGCTGCCGCGATCTGGCCATCGGCTATCCCACGCCGGGGGCGACGCGGGCGGCGACCGTGGCGGCCGAGATCGACATCGAAATCATCCACGGCGCTCGGGCCGCGATCGTGGGCGACAACGGTCAGGGCAAAACAACGTTTCTGCGAACGCTCGTCGGCTCCCTCGAACCCGTCGCCGGCAGCGTGAAGTGGGGCCACGGCTGCGAGGTCGGCATCTATGCGCAGCATGTCTACACGAGTCTGCCGGATGGCGACACCGTGCTCGCCTACCTTGAGCGGGCCGCCCGGATCGGCACCAAGCAGCAACAGATTCTCGATCTGGCCGGCGCGATGCTGTTTCGCGGCCGGGCGGTCGAGAAAAAGGTGAAGGTGCTTTCCGGAGGCGAACGGGCGCGGCTCTGCCTGGCAGGCCTGCTCCTTGGCGGGGCCAACGTGCTCGTGCTCGACGAACCGGGCAATCACCTCGATGTGGAAACCGTCGACGCCCTCGCGGCCGCGCTCGTCGACTACGAGGGCACGGTGATCTTCACCAGCCACGACCGCTCCTTCGTGGAGACGGTGGCCACGAGCGTGATCGAGGTGGGCGAGGGCCGCGTGGTGGCGTCGCTCGGCAGCTACGCCCAATACCTCGCCGCCGTGGAAAAGGAGATCGACGACCACGAGGTGGCAGACGGCCGGAAGAAGCCGAGTGGGGACGCGAAGGCAAAGCCGGCAGCAAAACCCCGCCCGGGAGGCCGCGATGATCGCGACGCCCGCAAGGAGATCGCCACCCTCGAAAAGACAATCAGCCGTCTCGACGCCGAAAAGAAACGCTGCCAGGCCGCCCTCCTTGCCACCACCGACCCCGAAGAAGCGGTGCGGCATCACGCCGCGATGACCGAAGTCGCCGAAAAACTCGCCACCGCCGAAGAACGCTGGCTGGAACTCCAAGAACAGGTCACCGGCTGACCCGGAAACCAGAAGGTGGTTTAACCAACAAATGGTGAGGGGTTGCCTATGCCACGGAGCCGGCGTTGGCAGCGAGCGCAGGCATGGATGCCGGAAGCGGCGGCGGGATAGGAGCGAAGCTGGCATCGAGCGAGCGCAGGCCTGGATGGCCGCAGCGAGCGTCCGGCGACGTGGCATAGGCAACCCCGGCCCCCCCAGGAAAAGGTATCATTCCAGTCTCCAAAAGCCGGCACCAGGAGCCCCCACCCCATGGATTCAATCAGCCGACACGAACAACTCCTGCGTGTGTTTCACCTCATCGACATCCTCTTCAGCGCCCGCGGCCCACGCTCGATCGCGGAGCTCAAAGACGAACTCAAGGCCCGGAGCGTGATCGACGACATGTCCGACAAAAACCTGCGTCGCGACATCGACTTCCTCGCCAAGTTTGGCTACGCCGTGAAACGCACGAAAAAGCGGAGCCCGCGGGGCAGCCTCTGCCAGGCGTTTGCGATCGAGGTGGGCAAGGGAGCGGCCGAACTCCGTGGCCCGGCCGTCACGCTGCCGGAACTGTTTTCGCTGGCCGTGGCCCGCGACTTTCTCGCCCCGTTGGCAGGCACCTTCTACTGGCGGGGCATCGCCCAGCTGATGGCCCGGCTCGAGCGGGTGGTCACTCCCGAATTGATGGAGTATGTCGATCAACACAAGGAGGGGCTTGTCGTGCATCCCCGGCCGACGCGGGCAAAATATGCGGCGCTCACGCTCAACGCGGTCAACCGGGCGATCCGCAAGCGGCTCGAGTTGGCGATCGGCTACACGAGCCTCGCGACGGGCAGGGCCAAGGCCTACACGATTCGGCCGGAAGCCCTCGTGCTCTATGACGGCAGTCTCTACATCTCCGCGACGCGGGCCGATCGTGGGGCTGATGACGACATGCGGTTTTTCAAGCTCGACCGGGTGACGAAGGCCAAGCCCACGTCGAAGCCGTTTGCCCCACGGGGCGAGGCGGTCGAGTCGCTGCTCGCCGACAGCATCACGATCTTTCGGGGGGCTGGCGAGCCGCGGCGCTACCGGCTGCGGATTGCTCCCGCTCGGGCGGCCTGGGCCCAGGAGAAGCCGTTTCATCCCGGCCAGCAGGCCCGGCTCGAGCCCGACGGCAGCCTGCTGCTCACGATCGAGCGGGCCTGGGACGACGAGATGATTCCGCAGCTTTTGGCCCTCGGTGAGCATGTGGAAGTGCTGGAGCCGGAGGCGGCGCGGGAGCGTCTGCTGGAAAGCGCGCAGCGGATTGCGGCACAATACGTCTGCCGGCACATCAAGGAGTTTGACGAGATCTACGCCGGCCGTTGACCTTTGGAGTGCCTTTGCCCATGCGCTGGTTTTGGATCGATCGCTTCACCGAGTTTGTTCGTGGCCAGAAGGCGACCGCCGTGAAGAGCGTGACGCTCGCGGAGGAGCATCTCCACGATCACTTCCCCGGCGTGGCGATCATGCCGACGACGCTGATCATCGAGGGGATGGCCCAGACTGGGGGCATTCTCGCGGCCGACGCGATCGACTACAAGAAGCAGGTGGTGCTCGCGAAGGTGTCGGCGGCCGACTTCGCCTTCGACGTGGTGCCGGGCGACACGATCGAGTATCGGGCCCAGCTCACGCAGACGATGGCCGGCGGTGCGCTCGTGAAGGTGACGAGCCACGTCGGCGGCCGCGACCATGGCGAGGCGGAACTGTTTTTCGCCCATCTCGAAACCGGCAAGGTGGTGCCTCGGCTCTTCAAGACCGACGAGATGCATACCTGGCTCGACAACCTGCGGATCTACGACGTGGCCATCAACCCCGACGGCACGCCCGTCGAACGCGGCACCGGCGATTGAGACTCCAAGCCCGTGCGAGTGGTTGGCGGCAAATTGACGGATCGCACTCTACGGCTGCACCGCTGCGACGAGCCGGCGGCAGCGGTCGGCGATGGGGCCGGTGTCGCGGAGTTCCTCGATCAGGAGTGGCATGCCGTCGGCCCGGCAGGTGGGGATCTGCCAGTTGGGATACTCGCGAAACGTGCCTGGCTGGTTTTGGGCCCGCGTGTCACCCACCAGATCGGGCACGGCGACCGCCAGAAACCGACACGGGCTCTGCGCGATCAGCCGATAGAGCGCCTCGACCACCTCCTCGCGGAAGTCGGTCGCCCGCCCCACCGACGGATCGAGCAGCCCGCGCTCCCGCAGCAGGTTTTCCCAGGCCACCAGCCACCGCCAGTGGCTTTCCCATTCCTGCTCGACATCGCTGGTGAGCAGGCCCAGCTCCTGCCGCAGGCGGACATGCTCGCCGGCGATGTAGCCGGCCGTGGGAGGAAGATCATGCACCGTCACGGTGGCCAGACAGTTTTCCCGCCACCGCTCCGGTGGGAGCGGGCCGCCATGCTCTCCCTCAAACCACAACACCGACGTGCCGGCGATGCCGCGATCGTCGAGGTAGGTCCGCGACCAGCCGTCGAACGTGCCCAAATCCTCCCCCACCACAAACGCCCCCGCCCGCTGGGCTTCGAGCGCGAGGATGCCTACGAGCGCCTCATGGTCATACCGCACAAACGTGCCGTTGGCGGCGGGCGTGTCGCGGGGAATCCACCACAGCCGAAACAGGCCGAGCGCATGGTCGACGCGGATGCCGCCCGAATGCCGGAGGATCGTCCGCAGCATATTGCGATAGGGAACGTAGGCGGCCGCCTCGAGCATGTCGGGCCGCCACGGTGGCTGCGACCAGTCCTGGCCGAGCTGGTTGTACATATCGGGCGGGGCCCCGACCGATATGTTGTGGGCGAGCACGTCCTGCAAGGCCCAGGCGTCGGCCCCCTCGGGATGCACGCCCACGGCCAGATCGTGAACCACCCCCGCCACCATGCCGGCCCGCCGGGCGGCCTCTTGCACGCCGGCCAGCTGTTCGTCGAGCAGCCATTGCAGCTTCGTGAAGAACTCGACTCGGTCGGCAAACCGCCCGCGAAACTCGGCGACGGCAGGCCCTTCGGGGTGTCGCACGGCCTCCGGCCAGTCGCAGGTGTGGATGCCCCAGGCTTCGGCGAAGGCGCACCACGTGGCGAAGAGCACAAGGCCCTCCCCTTCGCGGTCACGGAAGGCGTTGCACGTCGCCTGCCGATCGGCGGAGAGCGGCGCCGCCAGCAGGATCTGCAACGCTTCTTTCTTTGCCCGCCACACGGCATCGCGATCGAGGAGATCGGCGGAGGTGTTGAGCTGCTGGAGCGGTGCGGCGAGCGTCTCGATCCGCTGCCGGTCGGCAGCCGAGAGCGAGGTGTATTCCGGAATGGCTTCGATATGAAGATAGATCGGATTGAAAAACCGCCGCGTGGCCGGCAAATACGGTGATGGTGCCATCGGCGGCGACACCTCGGCCGCGTGCATCGGATTGACGAGCACGAAGCCGGCTCCCTGCCGGCCCGCCCACGCGGCCAGCGCGGCCAGATCGTGGAGATCGCCAAGCCCCCACGATTCCCGAGACCGCGTGGCGTAGAGCTGGGTCATCAGCCCCCACGTACGGCGGTCGCGGATCGCTGTCGGCAATTCGAGCCGGTCGGGCGTGACCACCAGTGGGCAGTCGGCCTCTGTTCGCTGGCCGTCGGCATCGGTGAGCATGGCCCGCAGCGTGTGCCAGCCCAGCGGAAGGTCGGTCGGCACGCCGCAGGCGAGTCTGCGCACGAGCCGGCCATCGACGTCGCGGGTGGCCTGATCGTCGGCGGGATGCGGCGGCGGATGCCGCTCCCCCTGCTCGAGATCAATCCAGAGCGTGACGGCTGCTCCTGCGGGCAGATGCACGAAAAACTCCCGGTCGTGGCTCTGCCGCGCGATGACGACCGGCGGCAGGATCCGCCTCCAGGGGCCGTTGGTGACGCGGTCCCACGCGGCGGCGCGGCCGGCCTCGGTGGTCGCATCGACATGCAGCGCGGCGAGCAAGCGGGCGAGCGTGTCATCGGCGACGACTCGGTGCTCACCCTGCTGCGTGTAATACTCGGTGGCGACGCCAAAGGCCTGAGCCAACTCGGCGACGTCGGCTGAGTGTGGGGACGGTGTTGCTGGGCAGGTCGACACGCACGGCTCCTCACGAGATACGGGGCAGGCGGCTCACATCGCGAAAGCAGTGTAGGAGCGGCGGCGACAAAACGCGACGGGGCGGTCGGAATGAGGCGACCCGCCTACACCCCCACGCACCGACCTGCCATACTCGCTGACATCGGCCCGGTTTCGCTTTTTCTTGGAGGGCTCACGATGAATCAGTTCTGGGTGATCGGGCTGCTGGGCCTCGTCGTGCTGGCCCCGGCCGTGGCCCACGGGCAGGCCGGTGGCAAAAAGTCTGCCGCCGCCACCCGCACGCTCGACGCGACGGCGCAGAAACTGGAAGCGGAGTTTCTCAAGGGGGTCGCCGATCTGGCCACGTCGTACGAAGAGGCGGGCGACAAGGCCAAGGCCAAGGCGATGCTGCAGGCGATCCTCAAGCTGCGGCCCGATGCCGAGACCGTGAAGGAGAAGCTCAAGGAGCTCGAGGAATCGGTCTTTGCCGACCAGCAGGAGCTGCTCGACCTCGACATGTCGAAGGGCTGGGTGTCGACCGGAATGGTCGTGGAAAAAGGCAAAAAGCTCCGGCTGGAGTCGGCCGGTTCCTACAAGCTGATCGTAAACGACAGCCTCGGCCCCGCGGGTTATCAGAGCGATTCTGACGAGGTGTTTTTCGACGGCGCTCCGATGGGAGCGTTGATCGGCATGGTGATTCCACCAGGCACCGTGGCCAGCCACACCAAGGGCAAGGGGCCGCAGCCCTTCATGGTGGGCGACAAGAAGGAACTCGGGCCGCAAGTGAGCGGCTTGCTCGTGCTGCGGGTCAACGCCCCGCCCGGCGCAAAGTGCGTCGGCCGGCTCAAGGTACGCCTCAGCGGGAATTACACCGAGCTGGCTCGGTAGTGCGAGTCAGCGCGAATGGTTGGTGGCGAAGAGGGCGAGCTCGGCGGTGAGGCCCGGCCCAAACGCCATGGCGACGCACGGGCCCGGGCTGCCCTCCGCGGCGAGCTGCTCGAGAATGAAGAGGATCGTGGCGCTCGACATGTTGCCGTGATCGGCCAGCACGCCGCGGGAGTGGCGAAGCGACTGGTCGGCAAGGCCGAGCGTTTCGGCGACGGCGGCCAGGATGCGGGGGCCACCGGGATGCACGGCCCATGACGCGACATCGCTTCGCTCGAGACCCTGGGAGCGGAGCAAGGCGTCGACGGCAGCCGGCAGATGCACGGCGATTTCGTCGGGCACACGGGGTGAGAGCGTCATCTCGAAGCCGTGGTCGCCGATGATCCAGCCCATCTGGTCGCTCGATGCGGGGAGCACCTGCGACCGCTGGCCGAGGAGTCGCCACTGCTCCTGTGCCCCACTCGCCTGCGATGTGGCCACGATCGCCGCGGCACCGTCGGCAAAGATGCTGTTGGCGACGACATGATCGCTGCGGGTGCCGTATTGAAAATGGAGGCTGCAGAGCTCGACACACACAACGAGCACGACCGCGACCGGATCGGCGGTGGTGAAGGCGTGGGCGACACGGAGGGCGTTAAAGGCTCCGTGGCAGCCCATGAAGCCGACATGGGTGCGGGCCACGGTCGCCGGCAGTCCGAGGGCGGCGATTACCTGCAGGTCGACGCCGGGATTGGCGAAGCCCGTGCAGGAGCAGGTGACCAGATGGGTGACTGTGTCGGCCGCGACGCCTGCCTTGGCGACTGCCGACCGGGCGGCCCTGATCGCCAGCGGCCCGGCCTCGCGGGCGTAGCGATCCATCCGCTCGGCGGTCGTTGGGCCGGCGTCGTCGCCATGCCTCGCCGGAAGGAAAAAGTCTTGGGCGAACGCGGCGTCGCCGGGTTCATCGAGCAAAACCGAGCCCCGGGTGCGGATTTTTGTCTGCCGGTAGATGGCGGCGAGCGTGCGTTCCCGGCCCGGCTCCGCGTTGGCGAAGTCGATGGCGAGCGTGGCTGCGTCGGCCTGGGCGATCTGCCGAGGAGGCGTGGCGGTGCCGATGGCATGCAGTGCGAGGCTCATACGGAACAGGCTCCCTGGCCGCGGCGACTGCCGACGAGCAACGGCAAAAGAGGCTCGGCCATCCAGGGGGCTGCTGCGGCCACGCGGATCGCCGCCCCGACGAGCCACGGATGGCGGAGCACGGCGGCGATGCGTCGGCAGCGGCGATGATGCTGGCGTGCGAAGGCGGCATGGGCCTCGCGGTAGGCCGCGGCCGGAGAGGGGCTCGCCAGGAGCGCCTTGGCGGCAAGACGGCCACCCACGAGCGCCCAGCCCATGCCCTCGCCCGTGAAGGGCTCGACATAGCCGGCGGCATCGCCCACCCGCAGGATCTGGCCGGCGAGGCCCGCCACTGGCGGGGCCGATCGCGTAAGAGCAGGCGTTGCTTGAAACGGTGCCGCGGCAAAGGCGTCGCCGGCCCGCCATGCCCACGGAGCATCACCGGCGGCTTGCCGCAGGATCATCGCCGCGGCCGGTCCCGAGCCGCCCGCGGTCGCCATGAGCTGGCGATCGATCGCGGCGGCTACGTCGAGCCGCCCGTCTTCAAGCTGCACGATACCGCAGTAGCCGCCGCGGCCGATCGCCATCACAAGCTCACCACCAGGCAGGTCGAGCGCTCCTGCCGGTAGGGTCGTGCCCACACCGATCCGGCTGTCAGGCTGAATCATCCGCGACGGACCGCCGGGCACCCGCACATGATCGGCAAGCCCTGTGGCGATGATTGCGGTATCGGCCGAGAGTGAAAATGCTGCGCCGGCCTTGTGGCCGGTCTGCGGGCGACAGGTGATGCTCACCGTTGGCCGTGGACTCGGCTCCTCGGCAACGGCCGTCACATCGACCCACGGCAGCCACGCCACACCGGCCTCGATGGCCGCCTCCACAAGCTGCGTGTCGAGCGACTCGCGAGAGAGCGTGCCGCCCGGCGGCATGGGCAGCGTGACCTCACGCTGCGCGGCGATCACCCGCACCCGCTCGAGTGGCGTTGCACCAAGGATTCGGCCGCCTGGGGCGGCAGTGAACCCAAGGCCGCGTAATTCGGCCAGCGCCGTCGACGAGAGGCAGCAGCCACACACCTTTGACCGCGGCATGGCTGCTCGATCGATGAGCAGCACGCGGCGGCCCCCGCGGGCGAGGCGAATCGCTGCCGCGGCTCCGGCCGGGCCGGCGCCCACCACAATCACCTGCCACGCGACTGCGGCAGCCTCATCAGGTCGCAGCGTGGCCGAGATGCCGGCTGCGGCCATGGTCGCAATCATGCCGGTGCCTCCCGCTGCCAGGTGATCAGCACCCGTTCCGGCCAGGTGCGACGGATGGTCGCCGAGGCCAAGCCTGCCGCGTCGAGCAGCCGCCGGTATTCCTCCGGTGTTCGGGCGGCCCGCACCGAGAGCGGGCCGTCGACACGGGCCACCCGCGATCCGGAGAGCACGGTCGTGCCCAGCACGGCCAGCACGAGCCCGAGCCGGCTGCGGATCAGGTCGGAGACCACGAATCCCCTCCGGCATGCAGCCGCCATCGACTCGAGCACGCGGATTGCCGGCCCGTCGTCGAGATGGTGGAAGAAGAGCGAACTGATCGCGACATCGCACGGCGGGCAGCCGCTGACAACAAGGTCTCGAGCCATGAAGGCACACCGCAGCGGCAGGCCGGCCAGCTGTTCGCGGGCTTGCGTGACGCGGGCGGCGGCCCGGTCGAGCCCGCGGCGGCTCATGTCGACACCGGTCATCACCACCTCGCGACCACCGAGCGCGAGCACGAGTCGGCGGCCGCAGGCGAGCGTCACATCACCGCCACCGCAGGCGAGATCGACAACGTGAATGGGGCCGGCATCGTCGCGGGGGATGAGCGACGCCGCCGCCGCCGCGATCTGGATCGCGGTTCGCGACACCGCATTGATCGTGGCGAGCGCCTCGAGCGCGTGCAGGTGATCCGCCTCCGGCAACGCCGGATCATCCATCAACTCTGCCTGCCGCACCTGCTCAAGAGACAGCAGACTCATTCAACCACACTCCACAACGTCGCCCTGCACAGCATTCACCGCACGACACCTATACCCCACTATGATAGACGCGGGAGCGATCAACCGGCGCAACAAGGTGGGAAACCGAGCACAGGGAGGTTCGGGGGTCGGTGAGCGCTCAAGGAGCGGAGGCGTATCCTCGCTCCGCGACAATCCGCAGGACCGCGATGCGGCGACTTTTGCCGCCCCCGAACCGGCGCACCGCCCCAAGACGCCTGCTGTAAAGCCGCTTCGGCTCCGATGAGGTTTCGCGACTACTGGCAGGGTGTGCAGGGCATTTCCCCACCCACCATGCTCCCGGGCACGATGTATTCACCCGGCGGGCAGGGAGAGCCCTGCATGGCCACCGGCTGAACCGTCGGTCCGCACGGGGTGCCGTCCATCGTAGGTGGTCCGGCGACCGGCCCGGGCACTCCCGCCACGACCGGCGGCGCGGGCATGGCCGCCCCGGCTGCGACCGGCTGCTGATAACTCACCGGCTGCGGATAGACCGGCGGGGCATATGGCGGCGCGTAGGCGTATTGATCCTTGCGGTGGTGCGCACAGCCGACGCTGCCAAGCAGGATGCAGCACGACACAGAGCAAAGCGCACGAAAGGCGGCGGGCATGCAGACAACTCCAGACGCCACCCTGAATCGCTCAGGAAGGTCGCAGGCGGGCCGACCCGGGTCAAGGCCGGTCGGCGGTGTTGATCACCGGTTTAGCCCGCCGGCTCGCGCTGGCGGCTGCACCGGGCGCTTCACCAAAAAGCACCGGTCGCCCCACAAAAAGCACCGGGCGGTCCACAAAAAGCACCGGGCGGTCCACAAAAAGCACCGGGCGCTCCACAAAAAGCACCGGGCGCGAGCCTGGTGGACTGCAGCAACGCTGATCGACGCGTCACCCCAAAAGGCTCGCGTCACCCGTTTTTCGGAAGGCACGTGGGCTCAAAGAGCGCGATGCTGGCGGTGAACCCGTGCACGAAGGTGCGGCTGCCGATGGGGCCGATCTCCCCCTGCGCGAAAAACCCGGCTGCCGGCAGCGGACCGAGCACCTGTTGCAGGCAGGCGGCATCGTGGCTCGGCGTGCTGAACAGCCGGCTGCCACGACCATTGCAGGTGAAGACGAGGGCGCCCACCGCGGTCGATCCCCGTTCCTTCTCGCGGGTGAGGAGCGCCACGAGATCGTCGTGGGCACTGGCGGCATCACGGACATGAAACTGCACGGTCTGCCCCGTGCGCACGAGATCACCGACCGCCAGGACGCCCGATTCCGGGTCGGCGCCAGCCACGGTTCGCACGAGAAAGTCGCCCTGCTGAAACGACTCTTGGTATTCATTCGCTGCGCGGCCCACGTGGAGCGACGTGCGGATCAGTACCCGGTCTTCATGGCCGAGATCGGCATAGATCTCGCGCAGCCGTTCGAGCGCCGGCTTGCCGCCGAGTTCGATGATCACGTTGGCCTCGGCCCGCGTGATCACCAGCGGCCTGCCGATCGGCCGACAGCCCTGCGAGACCACCGGCCTGATCCGCACGCTCCCGCCGATCACCACGCCCACGGCGCCCGAGTCGTAGGACCGCGGGCCGACGACAAGCGTGTTGCAGCCGGGCTCATGGCCGCCGCTGGCCATCCCGCCGACGACCGGCATTCCGGGATGATCTTCATCCAGCCGCGCCAGCAGCCGATCGACCGGGCAGGTGAATGGATCGGCGAGCAGCAGGAGCGAGGCCTGAGATGGCCAGCCGCCGTCGAGTTCGGCCGGCCAGCCGACAAACGATCCCCCATCGGCTGTCTGGGCGTATTCGAGCGCGAGCGGCACGAGCGTGACGCCGGGAAGCCGCGCCAGCCAGACCGAGACGGCCGGGCCGCTCTCATGCTCCACG